>NZ_DAHVNP010000001.1 GCF_027319265.1 Ferrimicrobium sp.
TGCTTGCTGGTAGTGTGATCACATGCGCGGAAGTATCACTCCCCACAAGGGCCAACCGGATACCTGGCGATTGCAGGTTTACTTAGGTCAAGATCCCGCTACTGGCAGGGAGCGACGCAAGACTAAGGTCTTCCACGGGCCGCGTAGACAGGCAGAGAAGGCTCTCAACGAGATGGTCTCTAGCGTCGGACAGGAAATTACCACTCCGAGTTCGGCCACAGTGGAGTACCTGTTGGAGGAGTGGCTGCGCTTTTGTAGAGGTAAAGACCTTGCGGTACGCACCTACGACGATTACCAGTGGCATGCGTACCATCGGCTCATCCCTGCTATAGGCAGTATTCCACTGAACGCTCTGACGGTCAAGGACTTAGATGACCTATATGCGGGGTTGCATGCGCAGGGCTACTCCGCGTCGACCATCCGTCACGCGCATGCCGTTATTAGACTTGCGCTTGGACAGGCGATTCGGTGGGGTTGGATAGAACGCAATGTTGCACGACTGGCTACACTTCCCCGTGTAGCACCAGCCCCCGTCACGGCCCCGTCTGTTGAAGAGTTGCAGGCCATCATGGAAGAGATGGCCAAGTCTAATCCCCAGTTCACAGCGATTATTGGTCTCGCCGCACTTACCGGAGCTCGCCGTGGAGAGTTGCTTGGTTTGCACTGGAACGATATTGATCTCCCTCATTCCCTCCTTTGGATTCGTCGTGGTCTCAACTACACGCCAGCAACAGGGGTTGTGGTTGGACCAACGAAGACCAAGCGAGAGCGTAGAGTGTTGCTCGATAGTGTTGGGAGCAGCATTGTTTTGGTGCAACAGCAGATGCTCACCGATGCCTGCAACAAGCTTATGATCAAGCGAGCTGACAACCCTTGGTTGTTTTTCGGTGATGTTGATGGCTCAAAGCCTCTGCATCCTGACAGTATCAGCGCTGCATTTCGGAGAGTTGCCAAGAAACTCGATATCGAGGGCATCCACTTCCACAGCCTTCGACACTTCACGGCCACTCAACTCATTGCTGCCGGGGTAGACATCCGTACGGTTTCCGGAAGGCTTGGACACGCCAATGCTTCGATGACATTAGGAATCTATAGTCATGTCCTCGAGGCCAAGGATCGTGAGGCGGGGGAGATCATGGGGCGGCTTTTGAAGCCGTGACTCTATGGCCCCTGTGTTGATGTGGATGAGAATCAAGATTTATATGTCTTCTAACAATTGTTCTCCGAGAATCGGCCTATGTATGTCTATAGGAGCGAATGTTACGCGCGAAGGATGACGTGTGACGCTGAGTTAGACGAGGTAACGCCAGATGACTACAATGCCTTCAGATGCCACCAATACTTCCGAAGTCCCCCTATTACTAGACTCTCGCGGGGCCGGTGAGCTACTGGGCTTGCACTACAAGACAGTGGAACGCCTCGCCCATGCTGGGCGACTTCCTGGTGTCAAACTTGGTAGAACCTGGCGCTTTTCTCGTGATTCGTTGATCCAATTCTGTGGTAGCCAAACTGGATCCAGCGAGTTTGCTCCTTAACAAGCCAGAGTACAGATCACACCTACGGTCTCCAGACGGCAGTTATGGTGTGGTCCTACGTCGGACAGCTAGCTGTCAAACAACGAACCTCCATACCTGTTGGTCCTTGCGTTATCCAAATCACTCACGTCTGTAGTACGTGAATCTCGTGGTTGCCCCACATGAGTTGACTTACGCCGAACCTTTGGCATGATCCGCGCACCCTCTGGCGTGCCTCCAAAGCGCATCAGGCGGAGATGGTCGTTCACGAACGATACGAGCCCAGAATCGGCCAACAGAGTCTCAGCGCGAGTAGCAGCCACGTACTGGAGCGCCATCTCCTCGTGATCAGGGAGTGCATAGGCAACATCATCGCCGCGTGTCGAAACCGAGGCTTCCCAGACGTTGCGAAACTCTCGAGAGAGCGTGACGGATCCCCACTGTGCACCCTTTGCCTTGTGCGCGGTCGCAAGAACTACTTCAGCCTTCTTTGCATTGCTCTCATTCATGTTGAGTACTCGCAATACACCGCCAACCGCTCCTCCCATGCGCTCTACAAGGTTGACAAGTGGGCGATATCCAGACCCGAGCGGGGTCTCGCTGAACTCAGTGAGCTCCTCCCAGTCAGCAAAACCGCACAGCTCCCCGCTCTTGGCGAGCTTGCCCTCGAAGAGGCCAGCCAGATCGTTCAGCATGTAACCGATATCCTTGGTGCCACCTACCACATGGAATTTAACCCCAGGATCAGCTTTTACAAGAGAGAGAATCTCCATGATCAACCGCAGGTTTGAACGGAAGAGGACTGTTGTCGTGTCTGCATAGCCAACGGCCTCCCCTGGGGGCCCCATGCCGATGAGGGAGTAGCCAGCCCCCATCGCATTGAGGAAGACATTCCCTGAGTCGGCAATGTCCTGGCCGAACCGATATGATCGACAGAGCGGTAGCACTAGTGACTCATCAGGATACTTGGTCGCTAGCTCGTCGATCGCATTCATTGCCCCAGCCCATCCATAGATGTGTTGATACTTGTCGCCGACGAGCACCAGTCGTCCACCACGGCCAGCATGGGCCTCAAGGATGCGCAGCATTGGTGCAGAGGCGTCCTGTGCCTCGTCGAAGAAGACGACCTCAGCATCGATAGGTTCTGGATCAAGGGACGCCAGTTTGAGATAGACGCTGTGCGAAACGGGCATCGTTGACTGTGGGTCGATCTGGCGTTCCCATAACCGCTGAGCCTCCTTGATCAACACGTCTAGGTGGCTTGTAGCGTGCATACGCTTTGCAAGGGTCTGAATCGGTTTAGGGATATGCCTGGTGGAAATCTCCAAATCTGGAGATTTAGTAAACTCGTCGATCACCTGAAGTACCGGCGAGATCCCTCCACGCCATCCAGATCGGTCTAACCGCAACGCTCGCGATACGTTGGTAAAGGATTGACGTAGGCGAGCCTCGTTCTCGCTCACCTGCACCAGGGCCCCATATAGGCCCCCGTGTACCAGCCGTGAGGCAAAGATCGCTGACATTGGCGATGTTGTGCCTGGACAGCGCGACTGCCATGCGAGCGAATGAGCCGTACTAGCAATCGTGTTGGATCCGAACCGTTTGCGTGCGTCTGTTGCTGCTCGTGCGTTAAAGGTAATGTAGTGGATGTTCGTCTTGGCAAGTGGTCCATTTGCAAGCAAAGTGAGGGTAGTTGTCTTCCCAGTGCCTGCCAATGCGTTGATGGCTAGGATGCGATTGTGTCCACTCACTCCAGCATCAAGGATGGCCTGTTGTTCAATATTTGACTTAACCATCGCACACGCTCCATGAGAGGGTTATGATCGGGGTAGCCTTAGAGGCGAATGAGGTGCCATGTCGGACATGAGGGAGTATAGGGATGGGTGAGATCCACAACTTGAATGGCGATGCAAGACGTGAGCGTAAGTTATCCAGTGAAGAAAAGCAACGCATGGCCGAGGGACGTTCACATTCTCGTGTTGTCGAGAGGTATCTGCGCGAGATCGCGACTGGTAAGTACCATAAGCGTGGACCCCGCAAGAATGACCCAGAAGCCATAAAGGCCGAACTGGCTGAATTGAAC
>NZ_DAHVNP010000002.1 GCF_027319265.1 Ferrimicrobium sp.
CTGACCTGGTGGGCCCGGTGGGATTCGAACCCACGACCAAGGGATTATGAGGTGTTCACAAAGTGTCCGAGCTGGTAGTAAAAGTGTCCGAGTACGTCTCATTTTTGCAGCTCATCGAGGCGTTTTGGCAAGGACGGTGAGACAGTCTCGGACTAGACGGGACGTACTCGGACACAATTGTTGGGTGAAAAGTTGGGTGAAACTGGCTAGTGAATCGGCTTTTTCTTTCGGGAGGTCGGGAGTACCTACTCACAGATTCGGACCAAGTTGTCGGTTCTTTCGCTTTTTTCCAAAGGTTGCAATCTGTGCCAGCGCCTGTTCCATGCCCAACAGACCCGCATCAAGAGCGATCTGGTTCATCCAACGCTCAACTTGCTGACGGCGGTCAGATAGGTCCGTGAAGTCAAGAGATGGATCCGCTAGCAGGCCGCTTGTTCCATACGATGAACCAGAGTCAACAATGGTCTTTAATCCATCGAAAGCAAGAAGTTCATTCACGGGAACTCCCGTTTGGAAGTAAACCCTTCGCGGTTGCCCGACGCGGAGAAGGTCGATACCTGCAAGGTGGGCAAGACTAGTAGTCACATCCCCTTTCGTCATAAGAGCAATCAGGCCATCCAGAAGGATTAATAGGTCTGCTATTTGTAGGCGCCATGATTTCCCGCCATCTTGATCGGCGTGGTCGGAGGCTTGACACTCCCGGATTCGTCCGATGATATCAAGCGTAAACTGCAATGTTCCAGACGTTATTCCATAAATTTGGGGGGCCTTTGCCTCTGCAATCACTTCAACAATCGGAACACTTGAACCCAAGCGTTCAAACCTCATCACGGCCTTAACGTTGCGTGATCGATTGAACCCCTCACGTTCGAAGGACTTCCACTCGGGGAGAAAGTGTTGCCACCACGCGTTCGGCAGCATCTCTAGAAGAGGACCCTCCAGTGCATTCATAAGCGCTGCTGCGTGTTGTTCCGAAAACGGTCGCCACGTCGCTGCGTCCCCCAGTGGAAGCACGAGCCCAGTCTTGATCACAAAGTCGTACGCAATCGAACCGTCTGGTCGTCTCTCGCGTATATTGATGGGGGGAACCATCGCAGACTCGAAATGAGTGGCCGCAGGATTGTCGGCGAACAGTTCACGTAATCGCGAACGATCCGCGACACCGTTACGCCCTTGAAGACGGACCGGCGCGGCGCCTTTGATGAGAATGGGGCGCGGTGCGACAGTGTGATCAACCCTGATGACCAGGATATAGCGGTTACCCTCATTTGACATCTTGACCGGAATCAGTTCCGGCTCCCACGGTGGTTCCAGGGTATCGTGAAGGGAACTGGCTACGCCTGTGACTTCTTGCTCCGAGATGCCAACTAAACGTTGGTCGTCGGTCCCGTCTGCAATGCCAACAAGGATGATGCCGCCGTAGGTGTTTGCCATTGCCGCGACACTCTCTGCAATTTTTGACGTCCGTTGGCGTTTGTACTCCAAGGTAAGGCCTTCTGGTTCCCCTTGATTGACAAGATCGAGCACCCGCTCAAGAGTAACGTCATCGACTGCGCAGCTAAACAGGGTAGAAATTGATGTCATCCAATACTCCCCAAGCTATTCTCACCATCCTTGGTCTTCCGTCGGGCGTAGCACGGTCTCCCTAAACTGGCGAAACTTTCCCTATGTCATCCTACCTCTACCGGGCACTTTGAGAAATCGGCAGCGGCCCGGGTATTCTCGTTTCGACCTGACCGTCACCACCGGCTCGGGTAGCTGGTTCTGGACGTGGTCGACGATCATCATACCGGGCGGTTCGACTAGCACCGTGTTGGAATCGTTGTTATCGTACATGAAGGGAAGCGCGCGAAGCTCGATCGTCCAGTGGTCAGTGGCCGCCTCCACTCCGAGATCAGAGGTGGATGAGCCTTGCATCATCATGGGCTTCAATTGAAGAGCGGTGCTATTGTCCAGCCACTCGTCGAGTATGGCCTTCCAAGTGCGGCCGCCATGTCCGAGCCATGCTGCTACCGTTGCCACGCTATTGACAGGAAGAACCACGCAGTTTGGTTCAATCGGCTGACCATCCATCTGCTGCATCCCGGCAGCGAGGAAGGCTTGATGGTAACCGTCACCAGACGCTTGCCGTGTCTGTAGCTCGGCCTCCGGTACGACGTGTGATCGGGGTCGTTCAACCAACCTCCATCTATCAATTGCCATTGGCCAGGCGTTTTCGCGTACCGAGGCGAAGCGTACCTGAGCTGTCCCGGGACCATAGTTGGCTATCACCAACTGCACTTCCATCCACAAGATGGATTTGTCGTCGTTCATCCATAGCTGGGTCTCTCCGGCGAAGGCCATGACCTCGGGGGTCCAGCGTAACTCAAGCGTTCCACCTGCGTTCCGCCCAGATGCGTCCTTTAGCCGATAAGGTCGACTATCCTCAACAGTCGCAAAGATCGAAATTCGCGGCGTCGCGGCGTCCACCCTGGTCCGAAAGGCTTCAGAGCCGAGTCTCCAGGTTGCAACGGCTAGGAAAAGCGTCACGAGAGCAACAACAAAGGTTGCGATTCCAAGAATCATCACAGTCGCCTTCGTTCCAAATGCCCACCATCACACACGACCACTCCTTCAACTAGTGGTAATCGAACATCTCCGATTGCAACCTCACCGTCTCTACACACCCTCGAACGACCTCCCCAGTGAGTTCAACCATGTAGTAAGGGTCCAATGAAAACTCGTTTGGATCATTCACGATTCTACCTTCCCTGTCCAGCTCGGATCGCATGCCCCCAAGGAAGAGTTCGATGGCGTCGCACAGTCAACTGGCCCTGATTCAACCCCCGCAGCCGGAGACCGTACCCTGATTAGCGAGTCAAACGCAGAACAGCAATAACAGAGACGATCGTGCGGTGTTCAGCTGGCAGAGTTGAAGAACGCGTTCGCTTGCAACGGGCGGAAAAAAACCTCAGATCCACCGACGTCTAGTCGTCACGCCGCCAACACGAGTCCTCGTGTTGTTCCTCTGTCGTTCCCTGGGGATATGATGCCTGTATGCACAGTAAATGTTTGGGTCTATGAAAATCATCGCCACCAGCCTCACAGAGGCTACTCACTTCCCTTGGACCGAGGTTCCCGCTGAGCTTGGGTCTAGGGTCGCATCTGCTACGGGTTTTGTCCAGCCAGGTAGTTCCAACTTATCTTTTCAGGTACTTCTCGCTCAGTGGGACTCTCAGGTGGCACCCACCAAGGATATCTGTAAGACTCTCTTTCGGACCTATCGCTCAAGGCAAGCCTTTCCTCTTGTTGTAGCGCTGGTGAACGCATCTGGATCAACGTATTGTTACGGTCCCACAGAAGACGGCATCGTCGAGGGGCCCTTCGATGAATCACAGGTTGCCCGCATCCTTGGTGCTGCGATGGCGGAGGCGAATCCTGCGTTAGCACGTTCGCTCGTCATGCGCTACTTGGACTCTTTGCGCACCTCAGCCATGCCGGGCATTACCAACTCTGGACTCTTTGCCTCCTACTACCTACGGACCTCAGCTCCCCAACGTCCTGACTTCGAGAACGCGAAATCCCATGCCCTTGCACTCGTTGGTGAACGCGGGGAAACGCTCATCCGAGCCCTGGGATACCACTCCCACTGGGAAGGGTCAACTACCATGATTCTTACTAACAACCAGGATGTCAGTCGAGCTGTGGCCGTCCTGCTCGATCGCAATGAAAGCTTTGCCGAGTCTAGCCCTCGGTTCCTCACCTCTCCGGTGGCCACGGGACTGGCACTCGCCCAGGCCAAGGAGATTCCTTGGATGATCGCCCTGAGGGGATCACAGATCCGGCTCTACTCAACCAAGGCATCAGAAGGAGTGGGCCGCAAGGGCCAGTCAGAAACCTACCTAGAGATTGACCTCGCAGTCGTAGATGATCGCTACTCTCCACTGCTCCCCCTGATCTTCTCGGCCGAAGCATTAGCTCCTTCGGGCACCACGGAACAGCTGCTCAAGGAAAGTGCACGGTATGCGGTAGGCTTGGGCTAACGTCTACGCACCAGAGTCTACGAGGAGGTCATCCCAAAGCTCTCCGTCTCGGTGGCCAAGGCGCTCGAGAGCCAGGGAACGCTACTCGACCAGTCAGGGCTCGACCTCGCCTATAGCGCCACGCTACGGATCCTATTTCGACTGTTATTCCAGGCCTACGGTGAGGATCGAGGCCTCCTGCCTTATGCCAGGAACGACGCCTATGATCGCCATGCCATCAAAACAATCGCCCAAGAGCTGCTTGAACACCCTGGTGAGGTCGGGGCAGTGGACGCATCCGACTCGTACTGGCAAGAACTATCCTTAGCTTGGCGCGTAATTGACAAGGGAGACCATACCTGGGGCGTCCCCGCCTACAACGGTGGTCTCTTTTCCTCGTCCGATATCGAGGGAAGACTTCTAGCCCAGATCGCAATCACCAACACAGCTCTCCTGCCCTGTTTGAGGTCCCTCTTGATCGATACCTCAGAGGATGGAGTCCCTGGACCAGTCGACTTTCGCTCCCTTTCGGTGCGTGAGTTTGGAACGATCTACGAGGGCCTGCTCGAGAGCTCACTCTCTCTCGCGGACGCAGATCTCACCCTGGACCGGTCTGGCACCTGGGTGCCCGCCAAGCCAGGTGATCATGTTGAGGTGCGAGCAGGTGAACCCTATTTCCACAACGCATCGGGTGCTCGAAAGGCGACAGGTTCGTACTTTACTCCGTCATTTCTGGTCGATCATCTCATCGAACAGGCCCTCGTTCCTGCCCTGGATCATCACCTGGCAGAGATCGCCTCCCTCCTGGAGGCCGGAGACGAGTCTCGAGCTGCCCAGCGCTTCTTCGACTTTCGAATCTGCGATCTGGCGATGGGTTCAGGGCACTTTCTCATCTCCGCAATCGATCACACCGAAGCGAAGATGTCGGCCTTCTTAGAGACACACCCCGTTACCCAAGTCACCAAGGAATTGCTGACCCTCCAACAAGCGGCGCTTGAGTCGTTAGGGGAACTAGCTGCGGACACCGAGATCGAACCGGCATCCCTGCTTCGTCGCCAGATTGCGCGCAGATGTATCTATGGCCTTGATATCAACAAGATCGCCGTGGAGCTTGCTCGAGTGGCGATCTGGATCCATACCTTCGTCCCCGGTCTTGCGATGTCTTCACTTGAACATGGACTCGTGCACGGGAATTCGCTGACCGGCATTGGCACTATCGATGAGGCTGTTACGGTGCTTGACTCACCACAGAGAGTAGGGCGATCAGGCATCGCATCTTTGTTCCGAGACGAAATTGAAGATGCTCTGTCGAGGGCGGCAGACCTTCTCAGAGACTCTGCAACAGCCGCTGAGGCGACTGCCGTCGATGTTGCGCGCGCAGCTGAGGCAGCCAGACAAGCGCGGGTTAAAGCAGAATCCACCAAAATCCTCTTTGATGTGGCGGTTGCGATGCGACTTGGCAAAATACCTCCTGACATCGGCACCAACCCTAATGTTTTGCGACGCTGGGCTGAGACTCCAGAGGTTAGCGACGTCATCAACCAGCTCCAACCAGCACATATGCCTTACCTCTTCCCCGAAGTCTTCTTGAGAGACAATGGTGGCTTTGATGTGCTGATCGGGAATCCGCCCTGGGAGAAAATCAAGGTTGAAGAACATGTGTGGTGGGGCCTACAGATTTCTAGACTCCGATCGATGCCCCAGGCAAAAAAGAACCTGGCGATCAAAGAGATGAAGGCGACTCGGCCTGATCTCGTGGAAGCCTACCAGCGGGATGTGGCATCAGTAGACTTCCTTCGTTCTGCCGTTGCAAAGGGGCCCTATCCCGGAATTGGCTCAGGAGACATCGATCTTTTCCAAGCCTTCGCTTGGCGCAACTATCAACTGCTTCGAACCGGTGGATGCTCAGGTGTTTTATTGCCAAGGGGAGCACTTGCAGGATCCGGTACCGTTAAATGGCGCCAAGAGATCCTCGACCATGCCCGATTTGCCCAGGTAACCCTGCTGACTAATTCTCGACGATGGATCTTCGACGTTCACCCCCAATACAACGTTGGCCTCGTCACGATTGAGCGCGCACCTTCAGACATCGTCTCGCTCAACGGTCCTTTCACTAGTTACGAGACTTTCGAAAGTGGTCGCGAGAGCGTAATAGAGATTCCCAAATCAACCTTCAAATCATGGTCCTTGACTTATGCCTTCCCATTCCTCCCAAACGAAACCTCGGTCGATGTCTTCCTCCAGCTGCGCTCACATCCACGCTTCGATGAGACTGATGGTTTTGCCTTCCGGCCAGTGAGAGAGCTTGATACGTCAATCGATAAGCGGTTCTATGATTTTGATCTCGCCAACCCGAGTGGCGACATTGCCGTGTGGACGGGTGGAAGCTTTGATACCTGGAATCCGAACCACGGGGACCCTTATGCTTACGCTCACTCAGAGGAGATCATCCCCTTCCTGGAGGGTAAGCTCCGCAATCAAAGAAACAACCGGCGTTCCGCGTTCTTTGGACTCACTGATTACGAACTCACCCCGCGTCCCTGGGAGCGAGCGCGGATCGCGTTCCGGAACGTGACGAATTCAACGAACACACGCACGATGATCGCCTGCCTGTTGCCGCCGGGAGTATTGACCGTTGAACCGAGCCCATATCTTCTCAGGATTGGCGGAGGTATCGCGTCGGAGGCGTATCTTCTAGGCGTATTAAATTCGATTCCCTTCGATTGGTATGCGCGCCGTTATGTTGAGTTGCACTTTACATTCGAGATTCTCAATCCCATGCCGATCCCACGCCCGCAGAAAGACGATCCTCTGCGAACGCGTGTGATCGAAATCGCCGGTAGGTTAGCAGCAGTCGATGATCGATTCGAGACTTGGGCACGTACAGTTGGGGTGCCCTTTGGATCCGTGAACAGTCAGTCGGAGAAGGACGACCTCATCGCCGAACTCGACGCGGTAGTTGCTCTTCTCTATGGGCTCTCGGAAACTCAGATTCGCCAAATCTTTGCAACCTTTCATGTTGGTTGGAGCTACGAGGCTCGACTTCAGGCAACGCTCGAACAGCTTGAGCGTTGGAAAGCGAGGCGCAGATGAGCCAGAGTGTGTACCTCGGTTCGAATCGACCCTTCCCTCCGGTCTTTGCCACGAATAATCCGGACTCCAATGAGACAGTGGCAGAAGAGATCCGTCGGCTCATTGAAGGCTCCCTAGAGGAGCTCAGACAGTCGCCTTCGGCCTCGATTGCGTCGGCCTATGTGAACGTTGGTGGTTTTGATCTCCTCGCCGACCAACTCGAAGCACTCCCGGCCGTGCGCCTACTTCTTGGTGCAGAACCAGAAGTTGGGATGGGTACCCCCTTGGTGGCTGATTATCTATTCGAACCGACCTGGTTGTCAGGGGTGCTCACCAATCATGATCGATGGCTGGCAGCCGAGCGAGATCTCACCGCTTTTAGCCTACAAAATGACCGTAGCGCACGCCGCCTTGTCGCCTGGCTCCGTTCCCGCAACGAAGATGGCTCCGAAAAGGTCGAGGTGCGCCGCTACACGAGAGGTTTCTTGCACGGAAAAGCCTTCATTGTCGATCACCCAACCCACCCTGCGGTCTTAGCAGGATCATCGAATCTTACGTACGCAGGCCTCATGACCAATCGGGAGCTCAATCTTGGCTATCCAAACGGAGAGCACACCCACCTAGTGCGAGAGTGGTTCGATGACCTCTGGAATGAGGCAGAGCCCTTCGATCTCGCCGGAATTTACGCAACACGGTGGGAGGAGCACTCTCCCTACCTCATCTTTATGCGCATGCTACACCTCCTGTACGGCGACCAAGAACCCGACCGCGCCCTCGAGGCCGGGCTCGGACTCACGAGTTTTCAACGCGACGGGGTTGCGCGGGCTCTGCGGATTCTAGAGACCCATGGCGGGGTCTTGATCTGCGATGAAGTAGGACTCGGAAAGACCTATGTCGCTGGGGAGATCATCCGCAGGGCGACCGAGATGGATCGACAGCGAGTGCTGGTGCTTTGTCCCGCTGCGGTACGCGAGACGGTATGGGAGAAGTTTCTCGACAGCAATGGCTTCTCTCGCCGAGCGCGAGTCTACTCCTATGACACACTTCGTAACCGGCTGTTGGACCAGCAAACAGCCGAGGACTTCCGAAGGGAGCTCGATGACTACGCACTCGTTGTGATCGACGAGGCGCACAATCTCAGAAACGCCGCCGCACAGAGATCACGGGTCGTGACCGACCTTCTGGGAGGGAAGTTCCCGAAGAAAACGGTGCTCTTGACCGCAACACCGGTCAATAACTCTCTCATGGATCTTTGGACGTTGGTATCATACTTCGTTAAGAACGATGGCGCATTGGCTGCCATTGGAATCCCCTCCATTCGTGGCTACATCGCCAGCGCCCAGACGATTGACCCGGAGAGCCTCTCCCCACAACATCTCTTTGACCTCATGGACCAAGTAGCAGTTCGCCGTACTCGACGCTTTGTCAAGCGTAACTATCGGGGCGATACGTTCCGGTCGCCAACCGGTGCGATGACACCGATCAGTTTCCCAACGCCCAGAGTGAAACGTCTCGACTACGGAGTTGCGCAACTGGGGACAGAACTCTTGACCCAAGTTCTTGACGCCTTGATGATCAAAGACGATGACGAGCTTGTGGTCACGTTCGAAAAGCGTCGCGTCAGGGATAATCGTCTCGTCCTTGCTAGGTATACGGCCTCTGCCTACTTAAGAACTGGAGAGATCGAAAAGTTTCAAGTACACAACTCAGGTCTTCTGCGCTCAGCGCTACTAAAGCGCCTTGAGTCTTCCCCAAACGCGCTTGCCTCCACCTTGGAAACCATGATTGGATCCCACAACGCCTTCCTGTCAGCATTAGATCGAGGTTACGTACTAGCTGGTGACGCACTCTCTGAGTGGATTTCGTCTGCTAGCGACGACTTAGACACGGTGCTTGCATCCCTCGATGACGCTAAAGGTGGAACGCAAATCCAGGGGGCTTCGCTCTTTCATGTCACTGAACTCCGAGAGGATGTGGTCGGTGATCGCGATCTACTGGTAGAGCTCCAAGCGATTGCGCAAAGGGTCGCCAGGGACTATGACCACAAGGCGACTCGATTGGTCGAAGAGCTTCGCGAGATCGCTCGCGAAGCAGAGACCGTAGATCGCAGTGGCCTCGATGCTTCGGATCGGCGAAAGTCGGTGATCTTTTCTACCTACACCGATACCATCATCGATCTCGCGGAGAAAGTAACGCGAGCCGTTGAGCTTGCCCCGGCATCCGATCCACTATCTACCTTTCGTGGGCGCATCTGCGCGCCAATCTATGGGGCCAAGGGCGGAACAGATCAGGAAGCTCGCGCCCGCGATATCATGCGATTTGCTCCCAGAACTGCAGGGAGCCTCCGAGACGATGGTACACCTATCTCCGAGGACCGCTACGATCTCCTCTTCACCACCGATGTCCTCTCAGAGGGAGTGAACCTCCAACAGGCTGGACGGATGATCAACTACGACCTGCCTTGGAATCCGATGCGCCTCGTGCAACGAGCGGGACGCATCGATCGCATTGGCTCACTTCACGACCATATCGTCATTGGCTGCTTCTTTCCCGAAACTCGACTTGATGAACTCTTAGGTCTTGAGGCCACCCTGATGAGGAAACTCGCCTATGCAGATGCCGCCGTGGGTACCGGCGAAGTGTTGCCAGGGCAGGGATCCAAGACCGAAGTCGTGCTCGCCGATACCGCTGAGCAGATCAGAGCCCTTCGTGAAGAGAGGCCTGAACTCTTTGAAGGCGAGGGTGATCTCGGAGCGATCTCAGGAGAAGAGTACCGCAGGAGACTCTCGCAAGCTACGAGCGACAACGAGCGGTTCCGTAACCGCCTTCTCAAGCTTCCCTTTGGTTCAGGGTCGGGATTTCGCTCCGACCGGATCGACCGAAACGGATATGTTTTCTGTATCAAGATGGGAGAACAGGAAAAACCCTGGCTTCGCTTCGTGCCGGTAGACGCGAACTGGGACCCTCTCCCAACGGACTCCGACAATACGGAACCCGGTTTTGAGATTTCAGACGATACCTTGACTGCTCTCTCTTACGCCGATCCGGGTGACGAACACACGAGTCGTTGGCTTCCAAGCGAGGTCTACGAGAAGGTGTTTCCAGCCTGGGCAATAGCTGCTTCGCACGCCTATCGGGCATGGAGTTACCTCACCAACCCAAACAACCTACGACCCGAGATCGAGCGCGCATTCCGCGATGGTGCGGAATACGTTCTTGCTCATGGAAACTTTCTTGGATCAGACACTCAAAACACGCTCGCAGAGCGCCTCAGTGGGCGATGGAACGCAGAAGTCAAAAGAGCGCTTCGACAGGTCCTAGACGATGAGCAAACAACTTCACGCGAAAAGGTGGAACGACTGGCCAGCATCGCAGACGTCTACGGTCTCACTACTACCAAGGCCGCAGAACCTCTCCCGCTCATTCATCCCGACGAAGTAAGGCTCGTTGCTTGGATGGCGATTGCACGAAATCCACCAGGTGACTAAGGTGCCAATTGTCCACGGAACCTCTCCCACGGTTGCCGGGCAAGAGAGATCACCGTGACGGACGCCCCTCCTTGTCTGCCAATATCGCGCCGCTATAGCGCCACGAGAGCAAACCCACCTGAGCTTCCCCACCATCCCGGAGCACCAGGAGAACCCGTCGGTGATACCGCAGCCCAAAGATCAGGAGTCATCAAATGCAGATCACGAATCTTCACGCGACTAATCTACTGTCGTTCGACGATATTTCTATCGACTTCCAACCGGGACTCAACGTCATTGTCGGCCCGAACGCAGCAGGAAAGAGCAACGTCATCCTCCTTGCTAGCCTTCTGGGAGACTCTATGTACCGCCTCAGCACGTCTGTTCGCGCAGCCAGTGAATATCATCAGGAACAAGTCACGTATCTGCGAGCTGGACAAGACACTGGAACACTGCGGATATCGGTGACGTTTGACCATGGAGAAGACGAGACATCTATCAATAATGAGAACGAACTCATTCGGCATTTCCTTTTGGCTTTTACGGCGAGCAATGTCTACGCTCGTCTCCAAACGCTTCGACCAAATGACACTGAACAGAACACCGCACTAGCGTATGAGACAGGTCGTTCCTGGGCCGATTCCCATTCACAAGATGTGTTTTCCTCGGGCGCATTCCTGCTCATTATCCACCGTAATCCCGCTCTTGGAACCCGCCTTGGCTTTGAATTTAGTTATAATTTGCACAAGTATACATTATCCCTCAATGATGATCACATCTATTACGACGAGGATACTTTCGCAATACAGCCACAAATCTCCTCGGTGATCCAACCGTTTGAAGTGGGTGTGTCCCAGCAGGACGACAAAGAACTCCTCATAGATCTGCCATTTGCCAACTTTCTTCCGACGAAGCCAACTGAATCGTGTTCGTGGGCATTGGCACGCGACACCTCTGGGAGAGCGTTAGAACCGTGGTTTAAGGGGCTGCAGGGAACCTTTGGATTCCGGTTAACCAGCGCAACCAGCTACTCGGTCGCTGAGGTGCTCACACAACTCTACACCACCAAAGTCATGGCAACCGAGAATCTGAGAAAGCCTGCACGTAGGTCTTATCCCGCGCCCTGGCTCATGGACTCTCATCCCATCACCGACGCAGAGATGATTCCCCTGCGTCTGCTCCAGATGAAGGATCACAGTAACCAGTATTATCAGGATCAGTTTCTAGCTGTCCAACAAACATTCCGCAAATTGACTGGGCACGACTTTGGTGTAGCCGCATCCTACGTCACCACAGACCCAGGTCCAGCATCAAGCGATCACAGCGTCGCAGCTCAACTACAAGTGATCATCGACGTATTCGTACGGGAGGACCTCCGACAGGCGCACATCGATAGAGCGGGCGCGGGGATCTGGGAGTCGCTATTCCTGGCGACGATGCTGCACCAAGGTTCTGGAGTAGTGACTTTCCTTGATGAACCTGCGGTGACTATGCACCCCACACTCCAACGGAAAGTTCTACAGCTTCTAAAACAATCAAATCAGACCATAATCACCACCCACTCACCATATCTTGTTCCCTCAGGAGACCCGGAGGATCGCAAGCGGATTGTGCGACTCTATAAAAGTGGAGGTGCGACCCAGCGGCAGCACTTAGACGGAGATAGTGACGTTGCCACATCCCGTCTCGATCAAATCCACACTCAGCCTGAAGCACGCAGTATGCTTTTCTCCTCCGGCGTCATACTTGTCGAGGGCGACACAGAAACTGGAGCATTTCACACATGGTTCAACGACCCCATAATTACCGATTACAACGGGACGCTGGATGACAATAATTTTCAGATGGTAAGTGTCGGTGGTGACAAGTCATTTGGAGGCTTCGTCACCTATCTTGAGGCGTTCGCAATACCGTGGGCAATCATATGCGATGGCCCGGTTATGTCACCGAGCTATGAGAAGCCACTGACAAACCAGCTACCGGTGAGAAAGAAAAACGACAACGAGCCAGATGGCGATGCTAGCTTCGACGACTGGAAAGAGTACTGGAAATCCCGCAGGGTTTTCACGGTTGCTAGTGAGTTTGGTTTGCGGTCGACAGACGAAGTGGCGTCAAAGTGCGAAACCTGCGGCAGGACCATTGATAGCAAGAAAACCAAAGCTGGCGAAATCGAGGCATTCTTCGAGAAGATGAATGCAGAGCTATGGAAATGCGCCTGTGACAAGAATCCCGCCAGCAAAGTTCGCCAGGGATCCTATTTCGCACAACACATAAAATTCAACACTCCTTCTGCTGAGCTTACAACTTTAAAACTGATCTACAGTGAGGTTGTAAAGACACTGCCACAAACCTAAAGGCGATCCTGATCAGCTTCGCGAAAACCCTTCATCACCTCAGCAATGACCTCTCTTTGATGGGGTGGAGTGATGAACCCAATGTGATCCACCTCTAATGTGATAGGACTGAAACTACTCACGATATGGGAAGAAAGCTCATGTTGGACCAGAAGCACGCACTAGATCAAATCATCGCGAAACTTGCAGAGGGTGATCCGATACTGAACTAGGGCAAAACCGTCGCAAAGGTAAGCGGGGTTCAGTGTCCCATTTGGCGAGCAATTCCAAGCTGATTCTGGAGGCAAAACCAGATCGGAGAGCAGTCGGAGGCAGAAACAGGCGCGAGCGATAGCTTTGTCGGCACGGAGTGGTCAAGGCCCCTAACGAGACTCGCGAAGTACCCGCGTGGAGCCGATGCATCGATGGGAAAGCGTTGTGCCAGCCTGCAAACGAGAATCTCTATGCCAAGGGCATTCGCCGTCGTGCAGCTTCCTACTCCGAAGGGACCGCTCACGTGACTCGATCGGGCGCCGGCCCGAAGGGCCAAGCGCCCGATCGAGGGCGATCATCGAGACATTCCCTTGAAGTAGTAGAGAAAGTTGTAACACCTCGTGCGAACAGGGCAATTGGCAACCGCGACGCACGGATTGAAAGCACTGCTTAACAGCCCTAGTATTAGAGGATGGATACTCCACAAGAGGCGATGACACTCGCCAAGGAACTCCTAGACGGTATGGATCGAAGGTGGTCCCACGTGGTGAGAGTGGCCACTGAGGCCGAAAAACTCGCATCGACAATCTTTGATGACAAGTCCGAGGGAGAAGTTTTGGTCATGGCAGCTTGGCTGCACGATATCGGGTATGCAGCCCCTCTCGCAAAGACTGGGTTCCATCACCTAGACGGAGCAAACTATCTTGGCGAGCGCGGGGAACATCGACTCGCGTGTCTGGTAGCGCATCACTCTTCTGGGGCACAAGAGGGACATCTGCGTGGTCTCGGTCAAGAGATGTCGCGATTCCCGGTTGAACCTGGACTCATCTCAGATTGCCTTACCTATTGCGATCTCTCCAACGGGCCAGATGGTCAACCAATGGAGCTCACCCAAAGAATCGACGAGGTCGAGAGTCGCTACGGTAAGGACGATGTTGTTCCAAAAGGCCTACGACTTGCCTATCCCCAACTCGCCAAATCGTTTGCGCATGTAGAGTTGTTGCGCTCACAAGTCGTATCTAACGAATAAAGGGCTCGGTCTTGTTTGCGAGATAATCCTCGATCCGTAGTCGAATAGAGGGATGAATATCGTAGACCCCTAAGTCCGTTAAGGGAACGAAGGCCACCTCGCTCGACTCCGAGCTTGTTCGAAGTGTTCCGCTGGCGATACTTGCCGCAAAGCATATTGAGAATGCCTGGCGGACTTCCCCATCGTCATAGGCGACGACATGGTTAGGATCCGAGTAGATCCCGATCAGCCGGAGGATGTTAACTTTGAAGCCAGTCTCTTCCTCAACCTCTCTGATGCAACACGAGGTGATATCCTCTCCAGGCTCCATCGTCCCACCCGGTATCGACCAGAGTCCGTTGTCGGTTCTCTCAATCAACAGAATCCGATCATCACAGTTCATAATTACAGCCGAGGCAGCTGGTACGATATTGTTCGCCCGTGGCGCCGCTGGATCGTTGTAGAAGTCTCGTCTAGACAAAGCTCGGCCTGATTGCCCGAGACGTCTCGAAGACATAGTTGAAGCTCTCAAGATACCGCTGGAAGATTCCCTCTTCCGACCCTTGGCGTACATGGAATAGGGGTGCGAGCCGTCCTGGGTCATGACACAAATGAGGGGTAACCAACATTTCACCGTCAAATCGAAAGATTGAATTATACATCGGATAACTTTGTAGGCGAATCTCAATATTAGCTGTGCCAATGACAGGCTCGAAGTAGGTTAGTGACGTCTTGATACGGGCTATGAGCCCTCCTCGAAGGTCCTCCTCGTGATCGCGCTCACTAGCTGCACTCGACTGAGGATCGGCCATAATTATCCGAACCCGACAACCTTCTTTCACCTTGTCTTTGAGCAGGGTAACGAAGTCTTTATGATCTTCATGGAAAAACTGCATGGCATAGCCAAGAAGATCGACATATTCCTCGGCACCTTCAAATAGCTTCCACCACAGATCCTTCGGGCTCTCGCTACGATGCGCCCATACATTGACGATTTCGCTAAGCGCATAGCTTGCGGGTGGGGCCTGATCTGACCAAAGGTCATGGATCAGGCAGCCAAGTATCTTCGCCACCTCCATTTGGGTTTCGCGCCGAGGAATCGAGCCGTGATTGATCCAATTGTTGACGGTCTTTGGATCGACTAATACCTGCTTGGCCAATTGCGCTGCACTCAGACCGGCTCGTTTCATGGCGTCTGTCAATGCGGTATTTATCATGAATGGTCTATCGGTGAGAAAGCTACGGAGCTGAAGAATTGCAGGAACTTTTCGGGAGTTTAGAAGATTCCAAATGATCCCACGGTTCGCCATGGTGTCTTCCCGAATCTTGGAACAAGCTAACTCTGGCCAGAAAAGTATTCGGCCATCGTTAGGAGGTAACTCATGAAACTGAAACTTGACACTGCTGGAGCAACGTTCTTGGCATCGAAAGAGCCGGAGCCAGTTGTGGATATGAATACGAATGCTCAGAAGCTGGATAAGGAGGGCAGGCCAATCTATTTGGTACAGCTCGTCTGGCTCAGTGAAAGTGGCGCGGAGGTCTTGCCTGTCAAGGTAGCTGGGAAACCGGTCGGCCTCGTCGCCGGGACAGCCGTCAAAGTGACTGTCCTCACTGCTTCGCCGTGGAGCATGGGTGATCGAAATGGCATTTCATTTAGTGCTGAACGCATTGATGCTGTCATAAAGTAACGAACCTGGAACTCGGCCCCTGCATTGGTGGCTCGGGGTCGAGTTCCCTAACTCCCTAAGGAGAATCCAATGAACGGTAACAATACTACACCACCGTCATCGACTATTACAGATGAAATACTAGAGATCCTTTGGCAATGGCGTATCGAACTCTCGATTGCAGGCTTCGTTGCAATCGCGTATTGGGGATGCGCCCGGCGTGTCGGCTATACCTGGTCAGCTGTGATCGTGGCTAGTGCGATTGCCGTGCTCCTGTGCCTGCCCTCGATCCGGCGATTGCTGGCTAGAACTCTTCGATTGACACATTGGCGTCGACGATTTGTGCGGGCGTTGGGTTCGCAGAGTTCCCCACTCGCTAAGCGGCAGCCGAAGGTTATCAAGGCTGTGCGGGTGCCAAGTGGAGTGAGATTGACACTGTCGCTGCAAAGCGGGACAGCGTTTCAGGAGTTGGAGCATCTATGTCCATACTTGGCGACTCATTTTGGCGTACGTGGCGTGCGGGTCGTTGCGGATTCCACGAATGCCTCGCGCGTGGAGCTCACTATCTGTAGCGAAGATCCCTTTGGGAATGGCACGGTCCCTTGGCCGAGTGCTACGGGTGAGATCGTCTCTGCCTGGGATCCAATATCGCTCGGGATCGACGAGGAGGGTGAAGAGGTGAGCGTTTCTCTAGTCGAACACAATCTTCTCGGCGGTGGTGAGCCGGGAAGCGGCAAATCAGGGCTGATCAACACCATGCTCGCCTCCTTGGTGATGGACCCCGCAGCTGAGTTGTACCTTTTCGACCCCAAGGAGGTAGAGCTTGTGCCGTGGAGATCGTGCGCCAAGAGCTTTGTCGGGGGTGATATGGATGAGGCCATAAGAACCCTGGAGCAGCTCCAGGCTACCATGGAGTATCGCTATGCCCTCCTAGCCAATCTCGGGGCTCGTAAGTTTGAGCGACACCATGGGTATGGTCTCGTTGTCGTCGTCGTTGACGAGTTACCGTTCTACGTCGCCAACTCCGATGCCAGGAGCGCAAGAGAGTTCGCCAACCGTTTGCGCGATTTGATAGCTCGGGGACGTGCGGCTGGGATCATTGTGATCGTTGCCGCGCAGAAGCCCTCTGCCGACACCGTCCCATCGTTCATCCGAGACTTGATTGGACTCAGAGTCGCCTTTCGCTGTCCAACTCGAGAAGCCTCTGACACGATCCTCGGCGGTGGCTGGGCAGCACAAGGATTCTCAGCCACATCCATCCCAACGGGTGACCGAGGAGTGGGTTTACTCCTTGGCGATGATGGAGTGCCGAAGCTGATGAAAACGTATTGGCTCAGCGATGAGGCGATTCGTGACATCGTGGGCCGTGCCTTTGCGCTCCGCCTCCAACGCGCCGAGGAGAAACTTGAAGCATTGCCCAAAGACGGGGAGAAGAACGAGGAGGACGAAGAACCATGCAACTGAGTCAACCGCTCATCGATCAAATCGTCGTTAGAGCTGCTGATGGCTATGAGGAACTCGGTCGCGCAGCCAGAGGAGCACGATACTGTCGGCGACCGATACGCCTTGCGTCAACGCCACTAGATCCAGGTCAGGTGACGGGATTCTTCGAGGATGAGGCTCCCTCGTCTTTGGACTTTGACGGGGTCTACTTCAAGGCCTGTGGTACCAGAAGGCGAACGCTATGTGAGTCTTGTTCGCGAATCTACCAAGGAGACGCCCGTCAACTCATCCGATCAGGACTGCTCGGGGGAAAGGGGGTACCAGAGGAGATCGCGACGCATCCAGCGATCTTTGTGACGCTAACCGCACCGAGCTTTGGAAGCGTTCATCGGCCAACCTTGGGAGAAGGGGTATCGAGTCCGTGCCATCCCAACAGCACGGGCACCTGTCAACACGGACGCAAGCTCGGGTGCTGGACTCGCCACGATGAGAGCGACGATATCGTGGGTGCACCGTTGTGTGATGAGTGCTATGACTTTTCTGGAGCGGTGATCTGGAACGCGGCCTCCACCAAGCTGTGGCAACGAACTACGATCTATCTTCGACGTGCACTCGCCAAGATCGTTGGAGTCACCGCTAAGGAGTTGTCGGCTCAGGTTGGACTCTCCTACGTCAAGGTAATCGAGTACCAGCGTCGAGGGCTCATCCACCTCCACGTTGTCGTACGTATAGACGACTCCCGAGACATGATTTTAGCTCCAGGGATCGTTATCACAGCGGAGCAGGTCGCGCTCGCTCTTCGCATGGCCGCAGCTAAGGTTAAAGTCTGTATCTCAGCTGGTGAGATGACTCACACGGTCGCATGGGGAACCCAACTTGATACTCGTGTCATCGATGCCGACTCAACCGCTGCCATCGCCAACTACATCGCGAAGTATGCCATCAAGTCTGCGAGTGACTCACCCGGCCTCGATCGTCGCTTCCGCACAGTCGAGGCGATTGAGGATTCACGTGCGCCAAAGCATCTCCTCGCGATGGCCCGTGCGGCCTTCGAGTTAGGTGAGAATCCCGACTACAAGGAACTCAATCTTGCCAGGTGGGCGCATGATCTCGGACATCGAGGACACTTTCTCACAAAGTCCAGACGCTTCTCGGTAACCTTTGCCTACCTACGTGGGATGCGCGAAGCCTGGCGGGATATGGAACGCTTAGAACGGGCAGAGGCACTCGATCCCCGATTCGAAGAGACCAGTGAGTTGTACTTCGTTGGTCAGGGCTGGCCCTTTGCCTGTGACGTCTATCTAGTTGGCCAACAACGAAACGAGTATGACGACGCACGCGCATGTGCCAAAGACCAGATCGAAGAAGAGCTGCATCAAGGAGGACAACGATGACACGATCACACCCACGGAACGGGTTTGGAGCCAAAGCGCTCCTCAGCGTCGATGAGACGGCGATCATGTTGGGGGTTACGCGTTCGACCGCTTATAAGGCAATCGCAGACGGTACCTTTCCAGTTCCCATTATCAGAGTCGGTGGTCGGTGGCGTGTCTCGCGAGAGGCGCTTCGTCGACTCTTGGACGGAGAGGGGTCAGTGCCCGACGGGCACTATGTCGCTACCTCGAATACACAGAGTGCCACCAGCATCGAAACCGAAACCGGTTCCTCGACACGAGAGTCAGCTCAGTCGGGATCCATAACCTGTCCGACGTGTGGTTCTTTGAGATCGGCATCGGTTGCGGCTCCCTCTCCAAGCAGTCGACCTATATGTTCGGCTGCTCGTCTATCCTCCTCTGGCACCGAGTCGGTGTAGTGGCGAGCCATGACCGAATTCGTCCACCCGAGGCGCGACTGCTTCTGCTTCTCTGAGATCACAGCATCAAGCGCTGTTGCTTGAAAGTGACGCAGCGAGTGCAGGTGGATATCTCTAGCAATCTGTGAGCGCGCCCTTGCCTTCATAAAACCATGCGAGATCGAGTCGGGATGAGGCGGCGCCAAGCCACCTGGCTCAAAGGAGAAGGCGAAGGCATCGGCATCGAGTGTCAAATCCGCATCCTGAGCTAAGTTCTCTTGGATCTCGCGCAGTCTGAGAAGTTCATCCAGGGTTCCCTCATCGATTGCAACGCTTCGTATGCTCGCTCTTGTCTTTGGCGACTTCACGGTTGCGCTCCCCTTATTCGATACAATCGACTCATCGATGCGAATGGTGCCGAGTGTGAGATCACAATCGTTCCAACGGATTGCACAGGCCTCGCCCCTGCGCATGCCAGTGGCAACGATGATGCGAAGAATACAACTGATGCGTGGATCCAGGCTTTGGGCTGCAACAAGCAACCTCTGCACCTCATCGAGTGAAGGGGCCCTCACCGGCGTGTGAGAGCCAATCGACCAACTCGGCATCTCGGTATCTGCAATCGGGTTGGGCAAGGCTCCACCGCTCCACTTTCGAGCCAGTCGGCACGCTCTTCCGAGTACAGCCCTGACTTGGCGTACACTTGCCTCAGCGAGTCCCTCGTCCTTCAGACTTCGCAGGTACTTCTCAACGTCATAGGATGACAGCGAGGAGATGCGCCTTCGACCAATGGAGTCCTTGATCTTCACGTTCCATAGACTCTCGTACCTGCGCGTCGTGGATGGAGAGAGATCTGCCCAGCCGTTGTCGCGCCAGGCAACGATCGCGTCGTTGATAGTGGTCGTCGAGTTCCACCTCAATTCGGTCTCAACGATTGGCGCTGGCTTTGCCTCCTGCTCCCAGACCAGTCGAGCGAGCTCCCGTTCGGCCTGGCGCTTCGTACCGCGGAAGCGAACGTAGCGATGCTTGACCTTCCCCAGGCTATCTCGACCCACGAACACCCGAAGCTCCCAGGTGTCCGGCTGAGCCACCAGCCGCATGCTTCCTGCCATCGATTCCTCCAACTTCAAACCCCTTGTTGGGTTTGCTGTTGGGTTTCAGCCTAGTGTGAAAGTGTACATACGCTCTGAACTGGTGCGCCCCCTGGGATTCGAACCCAGAACCTGCGGATTAAGAGTCCGTTGCTCTGCCGTTGAGCTAGAGGCGCCTGCGACTGCTAGATCCTAGCATCCACTTTCACGTTATCGCTCACTCTGGGGTGACCGAAGGGGCTCGAACCCTCGACCTCCAGAGCCACAATCTGGCGCTCTTCCAACTGAGCTACGGTCACCATTTCGAACGTTAAGTCTATAGGCAGTGGATCTTGCTAACTCCACACCCTGTCACTCGAGAGAGCTTACCCCTGTCTTTGGAGACCGTGGCCACAGATCAATGGTGCCGGTTACCAGGTGCATCCCGATGGGCTCGTAAGAGAGGAGATAAGAATATGGGTGGCGGTTGAGCTGAAGTTGCCCAAATGCGGATTCGGCCAAGATCGCTGTGGCTTTTCCAAAGGCGGTGATCGCTGGATTGGCGGATCGGATAGTGATACGGCTCGTCCTTTCGCGAAGACTTCCACCGGGCTGCGGCACGCCGGATGCACGGAATAACACTAGCTGTGAGTTGGAATTTGAGATGTGTCCGCGTAGGGTAAGGTGGACTACCTGGAAGAAGTTGGGCTTTGAGACCGCCAGGATTCCCTTGAAGTCGAGCTGGATCACCCGATCCGTTTGCCCCAATCCGGTTGTGACTAGGCCGGCACTTAGCGTGTTGAGTTCATGCTCAGATTTTGCCTTCAACCCAACGGTAGTGATAACTGGTCGGCTGGAGTGGCTGAGGTCGAGATTTGAGCTAAGTATTCGGTAGTTCGCCAGCCCAAGAAGTGCCGCGACTATCGTGAGTGAGATCAGAACCCCGGAGGCCTTCCAGATATTGATCCTTGAGGCGATGTCCAATCGGCGGTTGAGTACGAACACGAGGCCAAGGGATTCGACAGCGGTACCAGCTGTAACAACTAGTGCTGGATAGATGTGGCCCAATACTCGCAACGCGAGAACATTCTCGAGTAGCCAGGCAAGCCATGCGAGCCAGTAGTAAGGGCTAGGTCGGCCGTCGCTGCCCCCCGCGCTTCCGGCGAATTTTGCTAGCGCCAGCAGCAAGCCAAGCAGGGACGAGAGGGCCAGAAATCCAATCGCGAGGGGCTGTGCGCCAGAAGTTACCTGTAGCTGAAGTGCCGGTACGGCAAGCAGGTCGAACTCAACAAGCCAAAGCGCACCCGTGAAAGCGAATCGGTAGCTTTTGCTTCGTGCAAGCGACTTCGAGGAGGGCCAGATCACTAGGAGAAGCTCGACGGCTGCCAGCCCGACTAAGAGGGCGCTCACGCGCGCTAATGCTGCTGTGAATCCCACGGTGCTGACTTCATAGACGTTGCATTTGGCAGTATAGGAGACTTTTCGATGGCTCCGCTAGGCCGTTTAAGGTGATCGCCGTTCGTGGAAGGGGTGAAATTTAAGGCAGGAGTTTCTACTCGTGGTGGCGAGCCGAGCCCTCCGCCACCAACCTCTCCCGTAAATCCCGCTATCTCCGAGAAAATTTCCCCAAAACCGTCACCCCCATAGAGGAATGATGCTAGATTTATCTATCCCAAGTGCTTGTTGATCCCTGCCATAGGCAGTGATCGGTCAAGCACCTCTGGCGTGGATGCCCAGATCGGATCTATCTGGTTGGGCTTCACGTGAATCGTACCAAGTTGGCTTCTGACTTGCCGGGCATCCCGGCTGGTTGGTCTCCAACCAAGGGTGCGGCTTGTTGACAACTGAAGAGGGAAGACATGCCAGTGCGGGATGACTGCTTGGCCACGAGGCCAACTCGGCTAAGAGGCTCAAGCGTCAGACCCATAACTTTTGAGAACATTAATCCAAGCTTGGATTGACTCGTCCCTGGCTCCTTCGATGAGGGCCCTAGAGATAGGCCCCTCTAGTTAAGGATCCAGAGACACATCTTCGAATGGAGAGTTTGATCCTGGCTCAGGACGAACGCTGGCGGCGTGCTTAACACATGCAAGTCGAGCGGAAAGGCCCTTCGGGGTACTCGAGCGGCGAACGGGTGAGTAACACGTGAGAAACCTGCCTCTAGCTCTGGGATAG
>NZ_DAHVNP010000003.1 GCF_027319265.1 Ferrimicrobium sp.
CAAGTGTCGCCTCCTTCTCGGTAGTTTTGATGGTGTCATGGAGTCTCGTCCGCGGACTTAGCCACCTTGGACTTCTTGGCTCTCATGGATGTTAACGGTCATCGAGAGGATGTGCGCGTTGCACAAGAGACGATCGAGTACCGCATCAGAGATTGTCGGGTCTCGGAGTGCCTCGTGCCACGAATCGATGGGCAGCTGTGAGGTGACGATGGTTGACTTGCGCTCAGATCGATCCTCGAGCACTTCGAGTAGATCCGAGGCTTCGTTCCCCTTGAGTGCCGAGAGACCGAAGTCGTCAATGACGAGTATCTTAAGCACGTGAAAGAGTCCCGAGTACCCTGAGGTATCTCCCGTCACCTCTGGCAAGAGCGAGATCGCTAAGGAGTGCCGGTGCCCTCCGGTACGCTGCGCTATGACCCGATCGAATCCCAGCAAAGGCCAGTGCACACGCGAGGTAACTCTTACCAACTCCGGTTGGACCGGTGACCGAGATGTTCTGGTGTGCATCGATCCAGTGTGATGAGCTAAAGCTCATGATGGTAGAACGGTCAAGTCCTCTCGGGGTGCGAAAGTCGAGGTCCTCAAGACTGGCTTGATGCCTGAGCTTGGCAGCTCTCAGGCGGGTGGTGAGCCTCCTAGCCTCCCGGTCCATCGCCTCTCGGTCTACTAGCATCCCAAAGCGTTCTTCGAAGCTGAGCTCGAGGTAGCCGACGCTATCAAGCTGTTCACCAAATGCGTCTGCCATCCCTCGTAACCCAAGGTCTGTCAGGGTTGTCATGGTCTGGTTGTTTAACATCCGCTAATGTGCCCAGAAGGTTTAGGGGTAGAGTGATACAGTATTGAAAACGTATCGCAGGGGATGGTGGCAGAAAGAAATTGGTGTCAGAGTGTTCTCGAAAAAGCTTTCGGTCAGTTTTGATATCATAGACCTTTCTGTATGATGACCTTAAAAACCCGTCTACGTTCCTATCTCCGCAAGATCGTGCTGATCGTACTGCTGATTCAGGTGGTTGTGGTTGTCGTTCCTGAGGCAGCTGGGGCGACCTCTCTTCCTTTACGCGGTACGTACCTTGCGCTTGGTGACTCTATTGCTTTCGGATACGTGCCGGTGCAGGCGCTGCCGACCTATCCGAGTACGTCGTGGTATAACGACCCCGCTCATTTTCGGAGCTACGCGAACGATGTCGCTAGCGCATTGCATCTCCAACTCGTGAACGCCTCTTGCCCCGGTGAGACGAGTGCATCAATGATTGATCCACATGCTCCGAGTAATCGGTGCGAGAATTACATGGGTCATGGAGGGGGGTATCGGCGCTTCTGGCCGCTTCATATCCGCTACTCAGGCTCTCAGCTGGGCTTTGCCGTGAACTATCTTAGGTCGCATCCCCAAACTAAACTCGTGTCGATCGACATCGGTGCTAATGATCTTCGGCTCTGCCAGCTCACTACGAAGGCGCAGTGTCGTAGTGCCAGTGAGGAAGAGCGTCTCGATGCATCATTGCGGAAGAATCTCGGGGTAATCTTTCATGCCATTCGGATCGAAGCCGGGTATCGGGGGCCTATCGTTGCACTGGAATATTATCCGCTTTTGATCAATGGCCGCATTGCCATGCACAGTACGGAAGGGATCAACGCTGTTGTTCGTCGAGCTACGCTAGCTGCGGGGGGTTTGACCGCTGGCGGATTTGGGGCTTTTGTCTCGGCTGCGGCGCCCTACGGCGGCAATCAATGTGCTGCAGGACTTCAGATTCGCTATCGCGTCAACAGCTCCGATGCTCGCTTCGTATGCAATATTCACCCCTCTCCTCTTGGAGATCGAGTGATCGCCAAGACCATTCTTGCGGCCCTTCTTCAATACCACGCGGTCACTGAGCGAAGAGTTGCGTCCTCGGAGATTGTCATGTACGCCCTCAACGGAAAGATTCCAGTCCCCAGGTACGTACGACGCAAGGCATGCGATGATGGCGACGTCTGTTAATGATCAGGCAGCGAGGTGGGGGACTGAGGGTGGGGCTAAATACCTCAACTGCACCGGGGCCATATTGGTCGATTGTTTTCACCCACCAATGCCATGCAGTTTCGGTGTTTGGCACCGTGCAATTATTTGACCACCATTGTGTAGTTTTGGTTCTCCGCCAACAAGAATCGAAGATCACGGGAGTAGCAAGCTCGCCAAAGAGCTCATGAATCAAGCGATTCCCAACGATGGGGTCGATTCCAGTCAGTTGACCATACATGCCGAATCAGAGAGCGCTTCGAGGTCATCACCGAGGGCTTCTTGGATGCGAAGAGCTAGCTCCTGGCCCTCGTCCTTGAATTCACAGGCGGATTTGTCCGAGTCGAGATCGCCCGTCCTGTTGTCGTTCCGACGATGGAGTTGTTCGCGGAGTTCGGCTGGGGGTGGTAGTGGGTCTGACATAGGTATCTGGTCGCGGCGCGGAGGGCGTGCGAGTCATCGGCGACTTAGCGATTGCCTGCCGTATCTATTATGGCCGGTCCTCTCGCATTCGAGGTGGTTCATCCGCGGCGGATCATTCCACGATCAAGTCCGTCAGGGGCCTTGCCCTCGCTGGCCCGGATTTTTCCCTTGCGTAGGGCTGGCCCCGGATCAGCTTCGGTCGCTGGGCAGGTGCCGTGTTGGCTGCTGAGATCGGAGTGGGGCGACTCAGTATGGGGCTTGTGGCAGAGCGTGTTGGAGTGACGACCCTGGCGCTCGACAAGCCTGTCGATAGTCTCGCTGATCTGACCCACCGGATCGCCGTTCTTGCAATGGACCTTCCACTAGCTTCGCGACTGCGTGCGCGATGCAGCCCAAAGGAGAGTTGAATCAGATGCACTGATGGCTGTTGCACGCGCTATGCGTGCCTACGTCAACGAACATCCGGGCCGCTTTCAGACCAGGAACACCGTTACGCCGGGTGACTTTTCTTATATCCCTGAACCAACGATTCGCGTCACTCTGGACCGGAGATTCATGCACTCCGGATGTTGCATGGGTTTGTAATCATCGAGCTTGCAGACAGATTCCGACTCGAAGGCGACGCAAGCGAGAGTTTTGACTGGATGATCAACACGATTGATCACGCATTACAGTTCACTCCTGATCGCGATGGCGCACCAGCTCGGTTGAAGTAAATGAAACGCATACCACCGATAGCCACCCGTAACAATCGCTGAAAGGCCATAAGGTACTGGGAAACCCAGCTATGAAGCAGCTCTCGTGATGGGATCAACAACAAGGAGGGCTGCGGATTTGATGGCGAGCGTGACGGAGTGTCCCTGGTGGTCAATAGTGAGCGATCGTGCATCTTGACGATGAACGCACAGTTCACTTCCCGGGAAGATCTCGTTGTCGACGAGGGTTGCCATGAGGACCTCGTCCTCCTCTAGCTCCTCGGTGATGCGCTGGAGCTTAAGTGGCACCCCGATACCAGCTTCGTTGAGGCGAATGCCTGGCGAGCCGATGGCGAGGCTAGCATCCGTTCCGTAGGGGATCGGGTTGCCATGAGGACAACGAAGAGGGTTGCCGAGCAGCGTCGTGATCAGGTTTTCAACCTCATCGGAGATGGCGTGCTCCCAACGGCCAGCTTCAATGTGCAGCTTCACGTAGGAAAGGCCGATCACTTGGTAGAGCAGGCATTCGGCGAGTCGATGCTTTCGCACGACTCCTTCGGCAAGTTTTTGTCCTTGTTGGGTGAATTCGAGCTGCTTGCCGGAGGGACGAGCGAGGTAACCTTCGGCGACCAAACGATCGAGCCGTTGGGTGACCGTGGGAAGAGAGCGCCCAAGACGTTCGGCGAGGCGCGTCGGAATCACTTCGATCGAGTCTTCTCTCAAGTACCAGATGGTCTCAAGATACTCTTCTAGAGGAGGGTGGGACTCGATGGTCATCACTGTACTTTATTAGCGCCAACCACGACGTGCTGCTTTAACCGTGCGAGCCACCGATAGTGGCTCGCACTCGCCGCTTGAGCAGAAGAAGATCTCGATCGTTGCTGGGGATATGTTTGGGTTGACCGCTACATACGGTTGTCACTTTGGCTGGTTACGGGGTTGCAAAACTTGCGTGGAGTCAGGTAAGGGTTAACGGACGACCTCAACGTGAGTAGTTTCAGCCTGTTGGGTGGGCTGCAAGCCGTGTTCCCTTCCCACCCTGGAAAAGCGACAGTACGCAGTGCAGAGCTTTCGCTATCTCCTCGAGTCAAGCCATTGTGTGGTAGGCGTGCGTCAGATACCCAGTTAAATCTACCTTGCTGGCAAAATGTGAAGCCTTGTCGTCCGCATCGCGATTGCTGGCTGCCGACGCTAGGCCAGTGATGTCATCGACGAGTCCATACTTGGCCGCTCGTCGGCAGCCAGCTAGTTGTTGAAAGGCTCCAACAGAGCTCCTTGCACTTGGGGAGCTGCTCGCACCCTACGTCTCGACAGACGTCATGTGACGGGAGGTGAGGGATCGCCAAAAGTGCCAAGAGCTGTGAGGTGGAGACGAGCATGTGGCCGGTGGTGAACTTAGGATAGGCTAACCTAAGTCTATGAAATTCGCTGAGGGCGCCTCTCCGTATGTATCTCGAAGGAGCAACTTTCGGCATCGGGATCTGTGGATTGGATTTCTTGTCGTGTGGGGTCCCGGCCTTCTTGTCATGCTTGCTGACACTGATGTCGGCAGTCTTGTGACAGCTGCGCAGTCCGGTACCCAATTTGGCTACAGGATGGTACTACCGAATCTGATTCTTATGCCGATTCTCTATTTTGTACAGGAGATCACCGTTCGGCTGGGAATCGTCACTGGCAAGGGGCATGGTGCGCTGATTCGTGAGCGTTTTGGCAAGAGATGGGCGTTACTTTCAGCTGGTACGCTCTTTCTGACTGCAGTAGGTGCGCTACTGACAGAGTTTGTTGGTGTTGCTGGGGTAGGGGACCTTTTTGGGGTTTCACGCGTCATCTCTGTCCCGGTCGCTGCAGCCTTTCTCATTGGAATTGCAATGACAGGCAAGTACCCAAGGGCGGAGCGCGTTGGTATCGCCCTGGGTCTTGCTGAGCTCGTTTTTATTCCAGTGATGGTCATGGCACACCCTAGCTTTTCGGCCATTGCCGATGGTTTTGGGCATATGCCGCTTCACAATGGCGGATTTATCTTGCTCTTGGCCGCAAACGTCGGTGCGGTCATCATGCCATGGATGATCTTCTATCAGCAAGGTGCGATGGTCGACAAAGGCTTGACGCGAGCCCACATTGCGGCCGCTCGGAGAGACACGGCCTTCGGTTCAGTGCTCACCCAGCTCATCATGGTGGTGATGATAGTGACGTTCGCGGCGACCATCGGGATCGCACGTCCCGGGACGGCATTGAACACAATCGGTGAGATGTCGTTGGCGCTTCGTCCGTATGTGGGGGTGGTGGGAGGCAAGGTGCTCCTTGGCATCGCTATGCTCGGTGCTGGGCTCGTTGCTGCTCTCGTGGCGTCGCTGGCCGGTGCTTGGGGCTTGAGCGAAGCATTTGGTTGGAAGCACACGCTCAATACCAAACCCGATCGTGATTCAGCGAAATTCTACACTACGTACACTCTGGCCCATGTGTTTGGAGCCATCATTGTGCTGCTGAGCCTCGATTTGATCAGGTTAGTAATCTACGTGGAGGTGATGAACGCGCTGCTCTTGCCGATCGTGTTAGGATTTCTGCTGGCACTGGAGGCAAAAGCGTTACCGGACGCATTCAGGATGCGCGGCCTGTACCGTTTGGTGGTCACGGCTCTCTGTGTTGTCGTGATGGGATTTGGACTCTACGTCATTCGAACACTTCTATAGGCTACCCATCGTAGTATAAGCACTTGGTAGGTAATTGATCGCTCCGAACTGAACGGGGGTGCCGGACCAGGTGATTGGATCGAGCGATACGGGGCGGCCCGGATTGGTGGCCTCCACAACCTGTCCGTTGCCAACGTAGATCGCTACGTGATCGATGCTCGTGGCGCCTTCAGTATCGTAGAATACCAAATCTCCCGGCTAGAGCTGAGAATAGCTTACTGGCGTTGTGTCGTTTGCTTGATCCGCTGCCGAATGAGGAAAGTCGACTCCCAGCTTGGCGTAGGTAAACATGACGAGCCCCGAACAATCGAAGATCTGTAACCCATTTTCCCATTGACCAGAACCTCCCCACACATAGGTCGTGTCGTAAGCGTTCACTATCTGAAGAGCCATTTGTGCCGCTTGTGCCGACACGGGATTGGCGATATCGGGGCTAGGAGCCGGTGTGGGGCTAGGAGTGCTGGCCTGATTCGGTTGAGTCGCGTTGTGTGGTGAGCCGCCGACCGCCGCCTGTGCCTGTGCCTGTGCCGCCGCCTGTGCCTGTTCGGCGGCAAGAGCGGCAGTCGCCTGCGCTTCGCGTTGTTGGATGACTGCTTGTTGTTGCTGATAAACCAATTGTTGAATCTGCTGATTGACTTGACTGAGCGTGTTGACAGCCTGCGCCTGCGCCGACTGCGCACGGTTGCGATCTGTGCCGAGCAGTATGACGGTTGTGGCTTCTTGTCGGTTTTGTGTACTCAACTCCTTCTCTTGTTGCTGGAGCACTTGTTGAGCAGCCTGATACTGTTGGACATCTTGTTCCTGGACATCGGTTGCGGTATTGATTTCTTCTTGCGTGAGCGCGGTGGCATCAGGATTGGTCTGCACAAGCGTGACGAAGTTGCTGTTTGTCCCGTCTTGCATGAATAGCGTGTCCGCTTCGGTGATCACCTCCGCGTGCAGGACCTTGAGATGTTCTTGTTCAGCTGAGATTGCACGTTTCGTAGTGACCACTGAGCTCTGCAGTTGCCCAAGCTTGGTCGTACTCTTCTGCATAGACCTGTACTGCATTATCGAGGACACTGATCTGGTTGGTAATTGTCTTGGCTTGCGCTTGGGCGGTCTGCAATGAATCTGCAAAGGCCACAGAGGGGAGGGCAATGCCGGCACCGGTCACGACGAGTACTATCGCGACCACGCCGATGATCGCAGCGTGAGTCCGTTGCCTGGTTATCGGAGGCTTCGATATGAATTTTGCATCGGTATCTTCACTTGCTTAGTTTAGACTTTCCTAAGAAACTAATCGGGGAGGATGTGGCTGAGGTCGTTTGTGGTGGTGTTTTGTCAGAAGTTACCTGAGTTGGCTGCTGAATGGCAAACTCCTATCTCCTCGTGGGTGGGAGTCCTCTGTGGTGCAGTTGTTCCCATGGAGACCGCTAGGCGCCGTTGCGTTGTCAGCCACGGACGAACTGTGATAAAACGCACGTTAGCAACCAAGCTTTGCGAACGTTACCGCTTATTTCCGAAGATCCTCTTTGCTTCGCAGGCAAAAGTACTTCTGGCTTTGTGATGCCGGGCACGGTCTATGGGTGCAACGAAAGAGCGAGTGCAGGTTTGCTAATGCGTACCCGATGAGAAGGTTGGTAACGATCGAGCCGATGGATTGTCACTCCATTGATATGCTGAGCGGGTGGCCGCCGAACCCGACCAACATCGGCAGACGTAGGTGATAGCTGCGTGAGCATCGCTCGCGTCTGTCTTCGCTGAAGCCACCGGCAAAGCCCTAGGCTAGGGGGTAGTGCGCAGTAGGTTCCAAAGAGAGAGCAGCGGCGTCAAGCAGCATGGCTCGCCGCGGTGGCGGGGCTTGCCCGGGTTCATGGTACGCCACGCGTTGCGCGGTTCCCTCGCTGTGTCAGGCCTGCTCTTCGCTTGGTGGGAAGGCTCTCATCCCTGGCCGAGTGAAGCAGCCCATTTGAGTATCATTGCCGCCATAGGCGTCATATTCGCATTGGCGATCATGGAGGGTCGTCACCGCCAACGTCTATCCAACCGGGCCTGGCTGTCACGAATATGGGCTGGAATCAGACGACCAACACAACGCTCATGGTGCTTTCTCTTTGGTGCGGTGGTGTGGGTGATCCTTGTGTTGGCGGTCGCCGGCTGGGATTTCCGTAGCTTTCTCTTGGAGGTACCTTCGTTGCCGACGTTGAGCTATCTGATCGGACGGGTGAGCCGCTTTGCAACGGGCCGGTCACTGCTCGTTGCTGCTTGGCTGGCTCTCGGTGTCTTCTTTGTCCTGGCAAATCGTGTGCATATCACCCGAAACGATAAGAGGACATCCGCGAATCTAGGTGATCAACCACTTCCCCCAAACCGAGGACAGCAGCCATGAATATCGGACAAATAGTATGGCTCAGCTTGGCGGTGACGATCCTTGTTTGGGTCAGCGTAACTCAGTTGTGGTCGGATCGGCTGCCGACCCTGAAATCGATCGCCTTTGGCTTCCTTGACTCCTGGTTGGGACGGGTTCTTTTGTTGTGCGGTTGGGCGGAGATGGGTTGGCATCTGTTTTGCCAACATCCTTGAGGAAGCGTCGCCAACCCGCTGAGGTCCGACGACGGCTTCGAACAGTTGATGACAACGGCGGTAGCGATAGCAGTGGTCAGTCATTTGGTGGCGAATCGAGAACGTCAGGTCATCGAGATGGAGTTGTTACGTTAGGTGGCCGCGCGCGTCGATCCTGATTGGATCAGAGTCCAGTACGATAAATTGGTCATAGAGATTGACAACGGTGCAGATATGGTTGGGTAGCACGTGGAGCAGCGTACCCTCGGGTGGTGGTTTGCTTTGGTAGGAGACGACGCCGTGATGTTCTGATACTCTGGTCACGATCGCCCCGTCGAGTTCTCGCACGGAGCCAAAACCGTCGACGAGAGAACTCGACTCCGCGGTGAGCGCTTTACTGCCAGCATCGACGACAAATTGACCGGGTACGGCGGTACTCATTACCCGGGTCGCCACGACGGCAGCCACCTGGTCGGGGGTGGCGACTCCCAAGGCAATTTGTTGGCGATCGTTCAGAAGGTAGGTGCCAGGACGGGCTTCGGTAACGACACCACCGAGCTTGCGTGCCGTTGGGGAGGATCCGGCACTGAGGACTGTTGCTGTGATTCCGTGATCGCAGAGGCTCAAGCGTGCGACCTCAAGAGCCTCACTCTCTTGTGTTGCCGCCCGGCTGGTCACTCCGACGCCAGCATAACTATGCCCACCATGGGTAAAGACGCCAGCGATGCGTAGCCCGAGGGATTGGCAGCGGGCGGCGAGGGGGCCGGCCTGATCTGGTTGAACACCGGTGCGATGTTGCCCGCTGTCGATCTCTATCATCACCTCGACCCCGTCCGGGGTGTGCAACTGCTCGGCCAGGTTCTGTGCACCACGCGCTGAATCGATACCAATGCGAAGCTTGGCAGAGAGGGAGAGTCGGTCTAGTCGTGCGGCGGAGTGGGGCGTGATCCAGAGAGGAAGCGCGATGAATACATCATCGAACCCAGCGGCACTAAACACTTCTGCCTCTCCGACCGTAGCGACGGTGACACCATCAGCACCCAGTGATTGCTGTAGTCGTGCAAGGCTGGTGGATTTATGGGTTTTGACGTGCGGGCGTAGCGAGATACCGCGATCGCGCAGTGCGTCCGCCATCGCTTTCGCGTTTGTTGTGGCCACATCGAGGTCAATAAGGAGATATGGCGTCGCGATATGCTGTGGTTCCTGAATGGTTCGCATGTACTTGACCTTTCGGTGCCAAAGTCCGATCATAGTCTCAGTGAGGAGCTACTCGATGCTGGGACGACACACCTTGCTTTGTCGCGGCGTGATCACCTGCTCATGAGGCAGACGTCCATCTCGATGACGGGGAGAAGGGTGATGAACGGGCACTCGCGCCCTCAAGGGCGACGCCAACGGTGAAGCCTGATCGGTGATATGGCCTTGTCGTGGTGGAGTAGGCAAAGGCCTAGCTTCTCGGTAGGGATAGTGACGCGAGCTGGCGGCGGATCAGCTAGTGGATGATGCGAGAGATTGGACGGACTCGCCGATACGAGGAGAGTTACTGATGTGTATTGTCCTCGGTGGTGAACCAGTAGCGAGGGCTCAGCGCGAACAGTGTCAAGCAGGTGGTTGTGTGGCGTGTGGCACGAACGAGGGTGAGTCAGAGGCCGTGGCATCCGGCGCTGCTCATTCGCTCATGAGGCGTAGCGATGCCGCCGTTTGACCCTCCTCTTCGCTGTGGGTAATGCATACGAGTCGGATCGTCGCGCGATATATTCAGTCCATTTTCGGGCCGATGGTATAACGAAGCTCTCTGCTGGCGCAATCGAGCTGGCTCGCGTGGCAGGAGGATAGCTCCGCTAATCGGCAATTACCGCTTGGTCGGGGCTGCCTCGCCCATCGGAGCGGTCCTGTTGCAACTCCAATACATACTTTCTGAGCCGTGTAATCTCGGTGAGAAGATCTGCAACTTGACCGGTAGTCGTCGTAATCCATTGCTCGGATGGATCGCTTACACCATGGCGTTTGTGAACGACCCATGCGTAGTGAGCCTGCGCATTTTCGCACTCCCTCAAGGCCTCGCGCCACCATTGTGTCAGCGAGAGGGTACGACAGTTCTTCGCCTCGAAGACGTGATCGGGGGCAAGCTCAACCTTGACATCTCCCTTGTCATGCGATCCCTGCAGTCCTAGGCGGTGGGCGGAGAGGCCATGTTGGCGAAAGACCTCGACGAGGTCGTTCTCTAACGACCTGCCAGCCGCCTTTGCTGCGGCTTTTGATCGCTTTCTAGCCTCCATTCGGTGAACTCCCTTCCTGTGTGTTGTGCAAGCTACCTGAACGGAGTGCCGTTTTGGTAGAACTGGTGGTAGAACTGGTGGTAGAACTTGATAATATTGGGCCGTACCTGTCGGTATCGTTTCTCTTGACTCGCCGACGTGGCGCATCGAAAACGAAGAAGAGATGGTGACCCGGTCGTCATGTATCGACAACACGTTGGTTGTGTCCGCTACGAGCACTGTTCGCTCTTCGGTAAATGGAACCCATTATTAGATCGTATATCGGTAGGGACTAAAGTCCTTTGTCTGACGGGAAGCGACGCCCCCTCAATCGGCCGTCAGATACGCTGGGGGGTATGGAAAAACGCTCGCAGCAACCCGGTTTAACTACTCCCTCACCACGAAAAGTCATCGTCATCGGTGGCGTGGCCGGCGGTATGTCAGCGGCGACCAGGCTCCGGCGTCTTGATGGGCACGCTTCGATTACCGTGCTCGAACGTTCCGGTCATGTCTCCTATGCCAACTGCGGACTGCCGTATTTTGTTGGTGCCGTGATCGAAGAGGAAGAGGAACTACTACTGCAGACGCCTGAGCGGCTGCATGATCGATTTCGGCTTGATGTACGCGTTGATAGTGAAGTGGTAGGCATCGACCGCGAACGTCACCAGGTCCGGGTGCGGTCGACGGGTGGAGGTGATCCTGAGGTTCTTGAGTACGATAAATTGATCCTTAGCCCAGGAGCGTCGCCGATACGGTTGAACATCCCAGGAGCCGAACGGATGCGCGTGCTGCGCACGGTCGAGGATGCTCAGCGGATCGTCGGCGATGTCGCCAAGACGCCGAGGACAGCGGTTGTCGTGGGGGCGGGTTTCGTGGGGTTGGAGACTGCGGAGAACCTCTCGCATCATGGTATTGCCGTTACCGTCGTCGAGGCAGCTCCACAGGTGTTGCCAGCACTCGATCCTGAGCTGGCGGTGATGGTCGAGGAGGAGTTGATCCGACATCACATCACCGTCATCACCGGTGCTTCGGTGGTAGAGGTGCATGCTTGGGGGGTGACGCTCAGCGACGGTCGCGAAGTCGAGGGTGAGTTGGTGGTGGCGTCGGTTGGCGTACGACCCGATGTGAGACTTGCGAAGTTGGCTGGGCTTGCCATTGGGCCCCATGGTGGCATCGTGGTTGACGAGTCGAACGTGACAAGTGATCCAGATATCTATTCCGTTGGCGATGCGGTCGAGAAGTTCGATAGTGTCAGTGAGGGGCCATCGTTGATTGCGCTGGCCAACGTGGCCAATCGCCATGGGCGTAGGGTTGCCGATCATATCTGTGGGCTCAGTGCTCGTCACGTGCCGTCGATCGGGACCGCCGTTGTGCGGGTGTTCGAGACCGTAGCTGCGACCACCGGTTGGAATGAGCGTCGTCTCCGAGAGGCAGGGAGGCCATATCAAGTGGTGCGTGCGCATCCAATGAACCACGCTAGTTATTACCCAGGCGCAGAACCGATGTCGCTGAAGTTGCTCTTTGATCCGGAGGATGGCATGATTCTTGGTGCACAGGCCGTTGGTGGAGGAGGGGTCGACAAACGTATCGATGTGTTAGCGACGGCGATGTCTGCGGGCCTGCCAGTTGAGGAGCTCGCGAATCTCGAACTCGCCTACGCTCCACCCTTCTCGTCTGCGAAGGATCCGGTCAACATGCTCGGTTATATCGCCGAAAACGTCCGATTTGGCGACTGTGACGTTGTCGAACCAGATGAGGTGCAATCCTTGGTGGAAGCTGGCTGGACCCTGCTCGATGTACGAACGCCAGCAGAGCATCTATCCGGTTCTGTTCCGGGCAGTGTCTCTGCGCCAGTTGATGAGCTGAGAGGTGCCATCGACCATCTTGGCGATGGTCCATTCCTCGTCTATTGTGCGGTGGGGCTTCGTGGTCATGTTGCCACTATGTTGCTTGGCGAGCTCGGTTATCAGGCTCGCAACCTCAATGGCGGTTACCGCACCTACACCGCCTTTCATGCCGCTCGTCGAGTCGAGTCGGCACTGGCCTGACGCTGAGGGAGGGCCCCCACTGTGAGGCCTTGCGGCGGGGCTTTGCTCTTGTGCCAGCCCAACCGCGTTCGACACCGAGCTGGGCTCCCGTTCTGGAGCTCTCTAGTCTTCCTGTCTCGATGGTTGTACAACATCTGCGGTCGTTGGATGTCGTTGAGGCTGATCCTTTGTGTCGATGTACGGATCCGTGCGTGCCCGCATGGTAGCTGATGGCAATGCTTATGCTGCGATGGAGAGTGGCGTGGTGACTCCATCTCTCCAGGCTTTGCACTGGCATGAGTCTTTTCGAGGACGGTCTCTGTATGGTGCGACCGTCACCGAAGAGATCCCGCATCGGATCGATCGACCCGGTCCATAGGGACGGGGCTTGTTCTCTCGGGTTTGCTTGGGGGTCAAAGGTGAAGGTCTAGAGTTGGTGTCGAAGATTGGACGCTGTGACGGTCCGCTGTACCGGCATTGAGGTCGGGCGGACACGCACAACAACGCCGAAGACACTGGCGCTTGGGCGCGTGTCTTCGGCGTTGTCATCTGCCGATGTCAGTGGCTTGGTCTCGATGATCACCATGGCACCTGACCGACAGCTTGGCTAATCGTGACCCTTCCCTACCATTTTGAGCATTCGTAGGTTAAAGAGTGCGAATCGGATCAACTGATAGGCCATGTTTTGGCGTGTCCGTAGTGTTCTCCGCGTGGGAAGCGGAGCATCAGCGATGTCCTGGTTAGCGGTATCCATCAAGTTCTCCTTCAAGAGTATTGGTTATCGGTGATTGTAGCATGGTGGCTACTCAGGAATGAGGTGCCAGCCAGGAAGACCACGAGCTTTATAGATGAACAAGTAGTGCAAGAGGAGCTTTGTCCAGTGACCGCTCCGTCCGATTTCTCCGGTGGTTGCTTTGTCATCTCGGCCTGTCAATGGGTATTTCTGGTAGTCGGGCACGATGGGGAACATTGTCATGGCGGCGGCTGACCCTGTTCGCAGGTTGGCTCCGGCGGAGGCGATACACGCCGCTCCCATCGTCGCCATCGAGGCAGTCTTGGGTCCTTGGGTCGCGCCCGTTGTGAGCCGGTGGGTGATGTTCTCGGCGACAACTCTTCCCATGACGCCAGAGGGCATCCCAGTTCGAGGAGGTGCTGGCGAGATTGGTGTTCCATTCACACTGGTACGTGGACGTGAGACGGGATGGGGAGGCGCAAAGGCGATACCGATGCCAAAGAGATTGTCATAGGTTGGGCTCTGATAGGTGTTTGGCCAATCCTGTGCCGTCCATTGTTCGTAGGGCTTCGCCGTATAATCGGCGTCAACTTTTAGAAACCCATTAGGGGCGAAGAGATCGCTGGTGATGTCGGTGCCGGTTCGGTCAAAGGCTTGGAGGTCGACACCGCGAAATGGCGGTAACAGCATGGCAAAGTCGTACTCGAGTGAGCCTTTAGTGCCGTCGAGCTGCTCGTAGTGAACGACCCCTGGGTCAACACGTTCAACATGCGCCTGTAGGATGGCACGAACGTTGCGCTCGCGAAAGAGCGACTCCGTCCAGATCTTCGATGTCGTAAGGTAACCACTCTGCGAGAATCGCATCCCATCGACACCGAAATCGCCGAGCTCATACTCGTTGGAGAGGTACACGATCTCCGCATTGTCGCGGACGCCTGCCTCTCGGAGTTCGTGCTCAACATTGAAGGCGTACTCAAAGGCAGCTCCTTCGCAGGTACATGCTCCATGTCCCATGCCAACAACCAGTGTCTTTTTTTCACCCCGGCGAAGCTCTTCTACGATCTTGGCAAAGGCTTCTGACGTCTTTGCCGCGTGGTCGGCCGTACATACAGACCAGGAGTTGTGGTCAGGTCCGAGACCCGGTGTCGCTTCAAAATTGAGTTTTGGACCGGTGGCGTTGATCAGGAAATCATACCGGAGACGCTCCGTCTCGCCCTCTCTCTTCGGGTCGGTATAGACGATGTCAACAGCACCCATCGGATCACCTTCGTCACCCTCTGGCCAGATAGCGACCGCACGAGCTTGGTGGAACTCGATCCGTTTGCGGCGGTAGATGGGGGCCAAAGGGAAGAGCACTTGGGAGGTCTTCATTTTCCCAACACCGACCCAGATGTTGGACGGAATCCAGTTCCAGTCAGCGTTAGGAGAAACGACGATTACCTCGTGATTCTGTTTTAGCTGACGCTTGAGGTGCAAGGCTGCGGTATGACCCGAGACTCCAGCACCCAGTATTACTATCTTCGCCACTGTTTATCGCCTTTCGTGAAGTGTGCCCGAGGGGTTCGTGGAGCGGTCAAACCACGGGTCGATGGCTAGCGCAACAGTGTCTCCACTGGGGGCAAGCGTACCTACCATACTCTGTTCGCCACCGTGTCTTCACTCAATCAACCCTCTTCCGCACATACCTATTAGGGTATCAGTGAATTCCCTTCGCACCCTACGTTTGCGCTCCATTAGGGGCTTTTGGCCCTGAGGAAGGTGACGTTTGAACTATGCGTGGGTCGCTTCCGTGCCTGCTCGGACTCAGGACGACAGCACCTGGTCCTCGGAGGTTATCACAACGGATGAGAGCCGGCCACCGCGGATGGGTCGTGAACAGCCCGTGCCAAGAATCTTGCGTGCAGAATAGGCAACATGGTCGGTGTCGCCAGAACCTGTCGTAATCTGCTGCATGGGTGGGCCTATGAAGGCGGCAGGAGACTGTGCACGATGGCAGAGCACGGATAACAGAGCACCAACCAGCAGAGAGGGCGTGCTAGCCCTCCGATGCGCGCTTCTGCCTGTCGAGTGCGCACGGTGCGTTCAGAGGTAGACAAGATCTGTCGACGGACGCCTGTCCGTTACGTAGCAGCCTCCATCAGCAACTGTGGCCAGCGCGGTGGCGAACTCCAACGCTTGTGAGGACATGCGCTCTGGCGTGGTGAGTGGCAGAACCTCTCATCGTTGGCGTCGAAGCATGCCCACTTTGGCGGAGAGTTTGCGACGGCGCCTATGGATCATTAGGACGGTGTAGTCAGGAAACGCTGGTACCAAGCCACGATCTCGTCGAGACGATGGATCCGGTTCCATGGTTTACCGTTTCGACTCATGCCGTGAAATTCATCTGGGTACCGAACAAAACGAACGGGTACTTGATTGAGAAAACGCAGCGCCGTGTAGTACTCCATCGCCTGCTCAATTGGACAGCGGAGATCGCCTTCTTGTGCTTCGATGAGCACCGGCGTGTGCACGTTGTGCACATAGGTCAGCGGACTCTGCTCTCGATACCAGCTGTCGTCCTCCCAGGGATGTTTGCCTCCGGCTCGTCGAGCTTCATCCCAGCCAACATCGCTTGAACCGACCATGGAAACCCAATCGGTCACGGGTCGCCCCACGACGGCAGCGCGGTAGCGATCGCTGTGTCCGATGATCCAGGCGGTCATGTAGCCCCCATAGGATCCACCACCGATGCCCAGGGACTCACGATCGATGCTTGGGTGACGTTCACAGGCAGCATCGACAGCTGTTTCAATGTCAGCCCAATCTCGATCTCCCCACCGATCAAAGATTGCAGCACAGAAGGTCGATCCGTACCCTCGGGACCCGCGAGGGTTCGAGGCGATGACGGCAAAGCCTTGCGCGGCGAGCAACTGGAATTCGAAGAAGAAGGCATGGGCGTACATCGCCATCGGTCCACCATGGATCTCTACGATGCCCGGGACTCGTTCCGTGTAGGTTTTGGGTGGGAGATAGACCCAAGTATCGACGGCATGTCCTTCAGGAGATGGGGCCTGAAAATAGTCGGGCGTGACGAAGGTGATGGTACTCATCAGCTCCGCGTTCACACTGGTGAGTTGCTCCTGGTTGCCGTCGCCAAGGCGATAGACCTCGCTCGGCTGATTCGAGGTGGTGATGACGGCGTAGAGATCATTGGACGCTATGGACCGGGCGAAAGAGGAGATGACGTGGTGTCCGGTGGTGACCTTCACGAGGGTGTCGGAGGCTAGCGAGATGTGAGCGATTTCGACGGAACCCTGCTCCGAGACGAGCGCAAAAAAACTCTCGCCAGGCTGGTCCCAAACTAGTGTATCGCCGGCGGGGCTGAGGACATCGTTGATGGCCTCATTTCCGATGGGGTAGGCAAAGGTCGCGACAACTGGCTGCGCCTCGGTCTCGTCAGGTGCGCGTCGGTACAACCTCGGTTGGTCATAGCCGATGGCGCTCGGGTCTTCCCACGAGTAAACGAGCGAGCCATCTGGAGCGAGAAGAAAAGCTTGCACTCCAGGCAGCACCAGTTCGGTGATGGTAGCGCTAGTCAGATCGACCAAATAGAGGCCTTCATCACTGGCGCGATCATAGTCCTCGCCACGGCGGGAGCGAAAGACGATACCCATGCCGTCAGGTGTGAACTGTGCCTCACTGACTCGATACGGATGCTCGGTGAGCTGATCTGATCGGTTGTTGTCGCCAAGGGAGATCGTGAACAGACATGGGCGGTAGGGGTCGAAGTAGCCGTCGCCATCGTACTTGTGGAGGAGTTCGGTGATGACCTTTACGTTGCTCGTGTGTCGTTCGCGGGGTGACAGAAGTGCGGTATCGACCTTCGCAAGCGCGCCGTCCTTGGTGACGCGCGCCGTGACCGCAAGCGCTGATCCATCAGGGGACCAAGCAAAGCTGTCCACGCCGCCAGGGTAACGGGTCACCTGTCGTGCTTCGCCACCGCCGAGTGGGAGGATCCATACCTGGGCGACATCGTCGACCTTGCGAAGAAATGCGAGTTCGGCTCCGTCGGGGCGAAAACGCGGGTGGGTGTCTGAGGTGCCTTGGGTGAGATCAACGGGAGCCGAGTGCTCCACGATGGTACGGATTCGCCGGCAATACGCGTTGTGTTCGGGGTCGATCCACTCTTCTACAAAAACGACACGATCCTCGATCGGTGAAGTTCGGACATCTCCAACACTGTGAAGTTTTAGTAGGTCTTCTGCCTGTAATTCTCTCATATGAGTCTCCCCTTCCCGCGCATTAGCCGTCACCTCACTCTCGCCTCGACGAGCAGCTATCGACCCCTCCCAGCGTAGGAGGACGCCTTAAGTCGACCGGTACCAGAGCAAAGCTTGGCCTTTCAACACGAACCCGCCGCTGTCATGGAGCCACTGTCGTGGGAAGGTATGCCACAACAGCGATCATCGTGAGCTCGATCGGGGTCGACATGTCCTGATGTCCAGAACCGATCGGTGATGGTGGCCGAGGGGTAGGCGGTGGTGATCGATATCGGCGCGTCAGCGCCGACTCTGAGCAGGGCTAGAGTGCCATCCGTCGTCGATGCGCTAGTCAGCGTCTTGAAATGCGGTGCTGGCGCCAAGATGGGTACGCGTCGTGGAGGAGAGGGTCCGAGCACCATGAGAGTTCGTTACAAAGATGGGCAGGGCATAGCACCAGCGTGTGGTCGACCGCTGGAGATCGCCACGTCGGGATGGAAGTGACTCCATTCGTATCGCCCAGATCTGCTCTGATAACTATGGTGCTGGTACGGCTCTCGAGGGCAAGCGGATACCTTGGTGATGGCGGCTCCTAGGTTTGCCCATCGCGATACCTGTGGAGTGGCATGCTCGGTGCAGATGAGATGGCCCGACTTGGGTGGTCGATGCATCGCGTACGCCAACGGTAGGTTCGCTAGTCGACGACCGCTTCGGAGGGCGAAGGTGCCTGTGTCGCTTGGCCATGAACGTACTTCTTACCGCGCATCAGCGAGGCGATGCCAGCCAAGACGCAAGCAAGAGCACCAAAAGTGAAGGCGAGATTCAACCCGTCGGAGAAGGGTTTGCTCAGCAGTGTTGGGAAGAACCGACGACCACTCAAGACCGCTGCCGAGTGGGCAGGGAGATGACTGAGGAAGGCGGCACCAAGAATGCTTTTAATCGGGTCATAGCCGAGAAGCGCGGCGAAGAGGCTCGAGATCGGGGGAAGGTGCGAGACCTTTGTGGCGACTTGACTCGGTACGTTGTTGATGACCAACCCGTGATAGAGCGCGGCAGGGAGATCTGAAGCAATACCAGAGATCATCAGGGTAAAGAAGATACCCATTGAGAGCACCATGGCTGCGTTCTGGAATACACCTGACATGCCAGCTCCCGCTCCGCGCTGCTCCGGCGGAAGGCTGTTCATGATGGCGGCCCGATTTGGTGATGCGAAGAGGCCCATCGCAAGCCCGTTACCTAACATCAACAGCGCGAACGGCAGATAGGAGAAGTTGATGGGCAAGAAGTCAAAACCAACGAAGGTGAGTGCCGCCAGTGCCATGCCGGTGGTGGCGAAGGGGCGAGCGCCAAACTTGTCGGAGAGGACTCCGGAGGCGGGACCTGCGATAAGGAACCCCAGCGTCAACGGCAGCATGTAGATACCAGCCCAGAGCGGCGTAACGGAGAAGTGATAGCCGTGGAGCGGCAACCAAATGCCCTGGAGCCACATCACGAAGATGAACATCAGCCCACCACGTCCAATCGCGGCAAGGAGTGACGCAAAGTTGCCAGCGGAGAAGGCCCGAATCTTAAAGAGCTGAATCCGAAACATTGGGTACTTGACCTTGGTCTCTGCGATGACGAAGGCGATCAAGAGCACGACACCGATGATGAGCTCGGAGAGAACCCGCGGGCTTGCCCACCCCATCGGCGAACTGCCGTAGGGCTCGATGCCATAGGTGATCCCGACTAGGAGGACCGTGAGCCCAACGGCGAAGAGAATGTTGCCCAGCCAGTCGATCTTGGCTGGCGTGCGAATCCCGTTGTCACGCAGCTTGAGATAGGCCCAGATGGTGCCGGCAAGCCCGATCGGTGCTGAGACGATGAAGACCAACCTCCAATCGATGGGAGCTAACAGCCCGCCGACGACGAGCCCGATGAAGGCACCAGCGATACCGGCGATATTGTTGATCCCAAGAGCAAGGCCGCGTTGGTTATTGGGAAATGCGTCGGTGAGGATGGCTGAGGAGTTTGCGAAGAGGAAGGCACCGCCGACACCCTGGCCAAGCCGCATGCCAATGATGAAGGCACCCCCAGATTGGCCATGCAACCAATTGATAGAGAGCAGAATCGAGAAGACAGTGAAGATGGCGAAACCCAGGTTGTACATCCGAACGCGTCCGTAGATGTCGCCGATGCGTCCGAGAGTAACTACCAAGACCGCGGTCACCAGCATGAACCCAAGCAGGATCCACAACAGGTAGAAAGAGTTCGATGGAATCAGCGGATTGAGTTTGATGCCTCGAAAGATTGCTGGTAACGCGATGATGAGAATCGATTCGTTGATCGCGACGAGCAGAACGCCAAGCGTCGTGTTGCTGAGTGCAATCCACTTGTAGCGGTCCTCATGTGGTTTCATAGAATTCATGACCCCTCCTCTACACTGCTCAGTTTAGTTGCTTGTACCAAGTAATTGTTTGTAGGTGGGGGAGATTCTTCTGGCGTGCCCTACCTGTCACTGCAAAGGGGCGGGGTCGAGAGACAACGATCTGGGGGTTCGGATAGGCTTGGGGCCCTTTAGCCTAATGGTATGCCTGGATCAATACTTGGAACGTCTGTCGTTCGCGTAGAGGACCCAGCCCTACTCACTGGGGCCGGTACCTATGTCGACACTATGCTGCCTGAGGGCACCGCACACCTCGTTTTTGTTCGCTCTCCTTACGCTCACGCCAAGGTGCTAACGGTCGACGTCAGTGATGCAGCGCAAGCTCCTGGGGTCCTCGGAGTCTTCACCGCTCAAACCCTTGGGCTGCCACCATTTCATGGTTTCGCCGCTCTGAACAAAGATGTCCCTCGTCCGCCATTGGCGAGCGGGGTGGTGCAATTTGTCGGAGATCCGGTGGTGGCGGTGGTTGCCAACACGCGAGTTGAAGCGCTCGATGCCGCAGAGTTGGTGGCGATTGACTACGAACCCATTCCCGCTGCGGTAGACATGGAGTATGCACTGACATCTCACGCTCCGCAACTCTATGAAGGCGTCACTCGTAACATCGCAGCAGGGTATCGTGACCCGGCAGACGACGATGTTCTTGGAGATGCTGAGGTCATTGTCCGTGGCCGTTTTGAGAATCAACGAGTGGCGGTCGTGCCGATGGAGGGCAATGCCATTTTGGTGCTGCCAAACGCACCTGCCAGCGACCGCCCTTGGACGGTCTACATATCGACACAGATGCCCCATGCGGTGGCTGACTTGCTCGCTGGAGTTTTTGGGATTGAGGCATCCTCAATCCGGGTCGTTGCTCCTCATGTCGGAGGTGCTTTCGGCGGGAAGGCAGGCATCGTCGCTGAGCATGCTGTCGCATTTGCTTTGGCCGGTCGGTTAGCCCGACCAATCAAGTGGGTTGAGAGCCGGAGCGAAAATATGGTTGCTATGCCCCAAGGCAGGGGACAGGTGCAATACGCCGAACTCGGTCTGAGGCGCGACGGGACTTTTGTGGGACTTCGTTGTCGTATGGTCGGTGACGGTGGTGCTTACGGTGGGTTTGGCGGCGGCCTGGTGCTGGGTCCAACCCGCACCATGGCCCAAGGCGTCTATCGGATCCCAAAGGTCTCCTATAGTGCGGTGGCGGCATTCACCAACACCTCCCCTGTGGGAGCTTTTCGTGGAGCAGGTCGCCCTGAGGCGGCCGCCTTCCTTGAGCGGATTATTGATATGGCAGCGGATGAGCTCGACATCGACCCCGTGGAGATTCGCCGTCGTAATCTGATACCCGCTGATGCTTTTCCAGTCACCACTCAGGTGGGCACCACCTATGACAGTGGCGACTATCAAGGAGCCCTTGACAAACTCCTTGCTGTTGTTGACTATCCAGAACTGCGGCGAGAGCAGACCAGACGGAGGGAACACGGCGAGGTGATCCAGCTCGGGATCGGGGTTTCAACCTATGTGGAGATCACCGCGGGAGGGGGACAGAATGAATACTCTCGTGTGGAGGTCCACCCTGATGGCTCTGCGACGATCGATGTCGGTACCTCTGCTCACGGTCAAGGGCATGCAACCTCTTTTGCGATGATCGTTGCGGATCGCCTGGGTATTCCATTGGAGCAGATCAAGTTTCGACAATCCGATACCGCCATCATTCCGCGTGGTGGCGGCACCGGAGGTTCGCGATCACTGCAGATCGGTGGCTCTGCGGTAGCGGGCGCTGCAGAGCTGGTCCTTGATGCGGCGAAAAAATTGGCGGCACACCATCTGGAGGCCGCGGAAGATGACATTGTGGTTGCTGCCACTGGAGGATTGGAGGTAGCTGGTGTCCCGAGCGCGCATTTGAGCTGGACCCAGCTCGCTGATATCGCTGCTCAGCAAGATCGATCCCTGTTTGCCACGTTCGATTTTCAACAGGAGAGTGCAACCTTCCCCTTTGGAGCACACCTCTCAGTCGTCGAGGTCGACACCGATACAGGCAAGGTCACCCCCATTCGTCACGTTGCTGTCGATGACTGTGGTCGAATCGTCAACCCGTTGATTGTCAATGGTCAACAGCATGGGGGTATCACTCAAGGGATCGCCCAGGCTCTGTGGGAGGAGGCGGTCTATGACCCAGATGGCAATCCCCTCACAGCAACGTTGGCGGAGTATGCTATGCCGTCCGCCGCCGAGCTACCCTCTTTTGAGATCTTCAACACCGAAACCCCCACTCCTTACAACGAACTCGGTGCAAAAGGGATTGGAGAGTCGGGAACGATTGGTTCGATGCCTGCGGTACAGAACGCGGTCGTCGATGCATTGTCGTACCTCGGTGTGCGCCATATCGATATGCCGTGTACTCCTGAGCGGGTTTGGAGGGCCATCGCTAGTGCCGACGTACCCTCGAAGCAGCAAGACTGGGCAGAACCAGGTGATGTCTTTGCAATCTTGCCCATCCGAGGTGCCAGTTCGAGTTCGGACGCTGAGGCGGTCGATATCTAGGCACATCGCTCGTGCAAATATTGGTCCAGACCCTCCGTCGATGGTCGACTATCTGTCCGTCGCTCGTGGGACGGGATGGTGGGGTGCCGCGGTTGCGACTTGTCTGAAAGGTTCCAGCAATGTTTGGAGCCGGTGATCAGCGCGACAGTGGACCGTCACAACCTACCACGTTGAACTAGGGACTGACTGTAGGGGGTGTGGCGATCGATCGAGAGCAAGTGGATCGCGTGGTTGGTGGGGTGCTAAACCATGACGCACCTCCGAGGATGGACGCGTGGCGTCACCCACAGTAACCCTCAGAGAGGTGCGCATGGTCCCTCTTTATGAGGCGCACCCGTTCGCGGCTGGAGTCTGAAAGGCGCCCTTTTTGCCTCTCCACGAGTGGATTAGAGTGATAGGTATGCGAACTCGAGTACAGCGTTGGGTGGTTGGCGTATTGGTTACGTCCGTGTTGCTGGCAGCGTGTGGCAACACGAAGGTGCAATCGAAACCGTCGCATCCAGTGGACACCGCGACGGAGTCTCCCACACAGTTGGCGAAGCTCCCGAAGACCTTTCCGGTGGCGGTGGTGCCGTTGCCCAAGGGTTCTCCGTTGATCAATATCGTCAACGACTCCACCAAGCGACGCAAACAGTTTCAGATGACCTATGCACCTGCCTCTTCTTCCCAGGCAGCCTTCATGGAACGATATGTCCATACACTCCGGGATCTCGGGTATGCGCTCAAGCAGCACTCCTATCCAGGTACCCCTAATGCCCTCTACAGTCTTGAGGACTCCAAGTGGGAGGTCCTTGTGGAGGGAAGTTCATCGACCGTAGGCATCTCGGTGGTCGCACTCAGTTAGCAGTGCCCCTCATCTGCCGTTACCCCGCGTGGGTCAGGTGTCGTCAGATGGCCTGTCGCGGCGTCATGGTCGTATTGAAAAGGGGTGGGTCCCTTGCCACAGAACCGTGTGACGATGTCAGGCGAGTGCAACTGTTGGAAGTGGCGTAGGTGATAGCGCCGGGATAATCGATGAGAACGTTTGCTCGGCGTAGCAACCCTGGTCGGCAAGTGATCCTTGGAGCTCGTTGCCGTTGCCTACGTTGAACGCGCGTAGCTGACATAGCAAGACCAGAGGCGACCCCTCCTCGTTAGATCCATTACTCAAAGGGGGTTGTGTTGACTTTGGGGACAGCTGCAGGATGCGTACGAGAGTCGCTATACTGTACTTAACGATATAACGTTAAAGGAGCGAAAAATGTATCAAGATGGTATGAACGGACGCGGCAGACATCAGCGCGGCATGCATGGTGGTTGTGGTTGCGGAGGTAGCAAAATGAGAGAGGGATCAGAGATGATGAATGAAGAAGATGGTATGAACGGACGCGGCAGACATCAGCGCGGCATGCATGGTGGCTGTGGAGGTCCAGGAATGCATGGAGGCGGTTGTGAAGGACAGGGGATGCGTCGACGGAGGTCCCCACGAGGTAGGGTTCGTCGCGAGATTCTCTCCCTCCTCACCGGCGGTCCGAAACACGGTTATGAACTCATGCAGTTGATTGCGGAGCGCAACGGTGGGGTTTGGCAACCAAGCCCAGGCTCGATCTACCCGACCTTGTCGATGTTAGAGGACGCTGGCTTCATTGTCGGCCAGGAGGATGACGGCCGAAAGGTTTACACACTGACCGATGCCGGACGAGCTGAGGCTGAAGGACTTGCGTCTGACGCTGAAGACATTGGTTTTGGTCGAGAGTTGGATCTTGGTCGAGAGGTCCGCGCCACCTTCCAGGCACTGCGACAGGTGGACATTGTGGGCACTGCTGAACAACGGCAGCGTGCACAGCAGCTGCTTGCCAGCCTGCGACGCGATGTCTACCAAATGCTCGCTGAGGATCCGACAAACCAGTAACAACGCTGGATTTGAGATGTGTAGAAGCCCCCTTCTTGGGGGCTTTTACGCATCTAAGGGTGCTTGATGAGCCTCAGTGCCTCCGAGCAGGGGACCCCAGTACGACCCAACGACGCGAGGGGCTAGTTTACTCATTGCAACAGGAGGGTCATAGACGGCAATGTCGAACAGTAGTGGGATTTGGATGTTGTGGAGTCCTGTGGCCGCTGGTAGCAAGTAGGAGTCAGGATCGGTTGCACGGTGGCTCCAAGTGAAGGCGGCGTTCTTGCCACTTGAACTGATGAGATCAACATGGAGGGTAAAAACGGCGAGTGCTCCGCCGTTCGCGGTGGTGAGGGCAACCATGTGGGGACTCGGTGCGGTCACCGTGGCACTGGTGGCCAGCTGCTGAGACGAACTTGGCGAGACATACGGGTTGGTCGAGAGTTGAGGAAGGGACCAGCACTTGGCCGACGTCGAGAAGTCGGCCTGTTTCAAACCTCGGGACACGATGCCCTGTTGAAAGTAGGTGGTCAGGGCCAACGCATAGTACTTAGGCAGTCTTGTAAGCGGAATTGCCAGGTTTGCGGATTGCGAGGGAACAAGACCTTGGTTGTGATCGGTGACCTTGACCGCAGGTAGTAGGGACTTGGTGACGGTTGGTTCGTCGGTGACGCGCCACGGTGCATGGGGTGAGTTCTTAGCGAATACTCCAAGAAACCGACAAGCTGAGTTATTCGCCGTCGTCGGATCGTTGGTGTACTGAGCGTCGACTGTGACGAGCAGCTTCGGATAAGGCTTTTTTGGAGAATCGATGACGACCGCTCGATCCAACTCTTCGTAGAAGGGTTGGTAGCTTGTTCCTTGCGCCGTTTGATAACCGGCTTCGCGAGAAAGGTGGAAATCGGTATCGTCGATGGCGGCTGCTGTTCCCTGTTCGTCATCGTTTTGCCGTGCGACGCTGAGGGTTTCATTGGCTCGATTGTTTGCCTTGGAATACTTGTCGACGATGCCCGAGAAACTTCGTTGTCCTACGTTGGTTGCAGTGAGGGTAACGGAGGTGGAAGATGTTTGGCCACAGGCTGCCAAACACCATGCACCTAGTGAGATGAGGGTCGCGGGAAAGAGGACCTTCGATCGATGGGGAGAACCAAGGTGCGAGGTGGTCATTTACTGGTTGGACTCGCTGAACTCACGAGAGGTCGGGGGCCTCATAAGGAAGAGATCCACCGTTGGCCGAGGCGAACACTATTGAGAGGCCAGCTGCTGACCATCATTTCCATACCACCACGCTAGCGGCGCCGGTCGCGTTTTTGGACCGAACCGTTCGGTCTGAGTCTCAGGATTGAGTGTCGGAGTTTTTGCCCACGTCGCTGGCCCGTGGGTCGCTCAGAGATTCTCTGGAAAATACGAGGTATGCGCGGTGCCTTCGGGATCCTCTGGTGTTCGATTTTTCAAGCGTCGGAACGGGACGAGCGTCTGCCCGGAGAGGCGTTTGCCGCTCCATGGAGCAGGAACAGCATCGGTGCGACTGGCGAGAAAATAGGCAGCTTCCTCATAATTGACGCGCCAGGCATGGAAGTGGACCCAGGCCTCATCACGATCGCGTTCCATGGCAAATCCGGCGGCGGCGAGTCGGTCGAAACCACGGTTAAATTCGGCGCTTGTGAGCATGATCTGATCACTTGGCCCGGGGTCCTCGTTGACTTCGTGCCCAAGCGCTGAGCTGAGTCGTCGAAAGCAGAGGTACCCCATCCTGAGTGCTAGCCGAGCCTCGATTGGCGTGCTTTCTGGAGCTACGGCGTGAAAGAGCGCCGCTGAGTCGCAGACGGCAAGGAGGGCGATGACCCACGACGAGTAGGCACTTGGAGAACGGAACAACATGAGCGCCGGATAGCTTGCGTGACTCTCCTGGACGTCTGCTGCCCATCGTTCCCATTGGCGGTAGAAGTCTGGCAGGTCGTCAACCAAGGATGTCAGTTGGGCGCGGGCGAGGATCTCCGGTCCCCAAGTGGGTTCGCCGGCGCGAGCAACCAGCATCGTCACCTCTGTTTCGCGTCGGTTGTAGGCGCCATACAGCGTCGGCAGGTAGGCGATCTGCAGCGCGACAATGAACAGCCCAGTGAGGCCTGCCAGAATATCGATCGCTTGGGCCCATCCCTGTGCAGAGCTGACAATTCCGAGAGTGACCAGAGAGGATCCGGCCTGCGCGAGCGCCGCCAACGGGTTTCGCACGGCTGGGAGTAACAGCATGCCCAAGGAGAGCAGGTAGCCGATTACCCATACCCCGAGCAGGACGAGTAGTGAGATAGGGCCCTCAAAGGCCAGTATCCGGTCCCGTACCTCGTAGTTGTGAATGCGCCGTCGTGCCACCTGTCCAGGAATAGTCAGCGTTCTAATCACGAGCCGTAACAGACTCGAGCGATCGATCCTCGGCACGAGGAGCGACCGAATGACGTTGAGGGACAAGACGAGGTAGATGGCGCCGCCGACGATTGCTAGCAGCACTCTGACTAGATGCAAGGTTGGCACCGAACGTGATGCGGATGGTCGAGGATGTCGACCGTTTGCTCCATCAGACCTCCTTCGATCAATGCAGTTGGGCTCTATGTGGTGATAACAACATCCAACCATGCTACTCAGGTTTTGATGATCGAAGTGGTGGGAGTACTGCCGACACTTGCTCACCCGTCCAGGAGCGCAGCGGCCGTATCAACTAGCCTGGTAGGCAAAAGAGAGGAGCAAGACATGGAGCGACGTGAACTAGGTTCGCAGGATTTGACGGTTTCGATGGTGGGACTTGGCTGCATGGGGATGAGCGAGTTCTACGGGCCAGCCAATGACACCCAATCCATCAACGTGATCCACCAGGCGATTGAACTCGGTGTGACCTTTCTTGACACCGCGGACATGTATGGACCCTTCACGAATGAGCAGTTGGTCGGTCGTGCGTTGGTCGGACGGCGAGATGAGGTCACGCTGGCGACCAAGTTCGGTAACGTGCGAGGAGAACACGGGGAGTTTCAGGGGATCAGTGGAGATCCTGACTACGTCCGCCATGCCTGCGATGCGTCGCTGCGCCGACTTGGTGTTGACGTTATTGATCTCTACTATCAGCACCGAGTTGATCCCAAGGTGCCGATTGAGGAGACGGTAGGCGCGATGGCAAACCTCGTGACGGCCGGTAAAGTGCGTTACCTCGGACTCTCCGAGGCGTCAGCGGCTACGATTCGTCGTGCCCATCGAGTGCACCCAATCAGCGCATTGCAGAGCGAGTATTCGCTCTGGACGAGAGATCCAGAACCAGAGATCTTGCCAACGCTTCGGGAGCTAGGGGTCGGTCTTGTCGCTTACTCTCCGTTGGGCCGTGGGTTCCTTACTGGAGCCATTACGTCGATGGACGATCTCGACGAGGGCGATACCCGCAGAAAGCACCCCCGGTTTCAAGGTGATAATTTCGAAAAGAACCTCAATCTTGTGGCTACTATACGAGGCATCGCTATGCGTAAGAGCTGCACGCCAGCGCAGATTGCACTTGCTTGGCTACTTGCACAGGGACAGGACATCGCGGTCATCCCCGGGACAAGGAGCCTGGACCGTTTGGCCGAGAATGCAGCGAGTGCCGACATCACACTGGCCAATGAGGAGCTCCTTGAGATCGACCAGGCGTTCCCATTCGGCGTGACAGCTGGTGACCGATACCCGGATATGTCGACGGTCAACCGATAGCGATCCGAGTCATCCAAGCCCTCTCTCGCGAAGTCGTTCGTCTTAGCGAAGTTGTGCGAGCGCATCTTTTGCGTGAGCGGCGCTCCGCTCGCCAGCAGCAAGAAGGACAGCACTGTGACCAAAGTCGAGTGCCTCGACTGAGTCGGCGGCGTCGCACGCTAGGACGACGATGCGTACCGAGTCGGGAAGGTGTGCCAACTCTCGTTTCGTGAAGGCTAGCTGTGTCAGCGAGTAACCCATCAGCAAGGTACTCAAGGGACGGCCTTTGCTGTGGTAGACGGGAGTTAACGATCCGCATAGGAGTAGAACGATCCTCGTGGCACCTAGTTCGACGGCGCGGGTGATGGGGTTCGGGTCCACCATGCCTCCGTCGATGTAGCGGTGGCCATCGTATCGCAAGGGAGGCAGCACTCCTGGGATGGCGGCTGAACCATAGAGGAGATCGACGATTGGGCCATGGTCGAACCAGGCTTCATCCCCAGATTCAGCGTCGGTGAGCAGCACGTGCAGTGGGACCTTGCCATCCGCTACGTCTCTCATGGAGAGATTGTTGCGAATCAGCTGGCGCAAAGGTTCCCCAGGATGGACCGATTCGCGGTTGGAGAGAAAGCGCAGGGTGTGGCGACGAGGGAACAGTGATTGCAGGTGAGCTCCTGACCAAAGTGTGGTCAATCGAGTTAATCCGTCAAGGTTTGGCTCCTCCGCGAAGACTGCGCCGTTGAGTGCGCCAACGGAGACGCCGAGGATAAGGTCGGGAATGAGGCCAAGCCTAAGGAGTCCACGGAGCATTCCGACTTGGCAGGCACCCCTCGCCCCACCTCCACCAAAGACGAAGGCGAGCGTGTCGTCAGTCGGCAGCTCCTCAGGATTCAGGGTTCTCGCCCTGAGCGGAGACCGAACAGATATCGGGGTCAGTCAATGAGCTACCAAGATCACGTGAGAACCGATCGAGGAGGGTGATGAGTGCATCGACGTCCGTCTTGTTCCACGAACTCAGCGCGTCGTTGATCACGGCGAGTCGCGCCTGTACGAGTTGATGCAAGACACCTCGACCGAGGTCTGTCAACCGCACTTTGGAGACGCGGCCATCCGATTTATCCGGGGCCCGTTCGATAAGACCACGCGACTCGAGGAGTTTGAGCTGGCGTGACACCGTGGAGATATCCAAGTTGAGGGAGGATGCAATCTCGGAGACCCGCTCCTCACCTCGCTCACCAAGCAGCACAAGCTGCCAAAACCCTGAACCAATCGCATAGGCAAAGTCGGATTCATCACCGATGGAGATGCGAAGTCGGCGAAGCGACTGTCCGAGCGTGAACAGCACCTCATCGAGTGCACCAGAACTTGTGGGGGTTGAGGCGGGCATCGGAACTCCTTGGTCGGGTCCACCTGGTTTGTCTAACTGATTGTAATAGCGGTGGAGGACAACTAGGAGCCCATTCAGGTTTGGTATAAACTCATCTCCTGACTGTTTGTTCGCAGAGGAGGACCCAGTGCACCGTCTTGATGAAGAGACGCTCCGGCTTGAGAAGGCTATTGTCCAGTATGCGTTGGGACGCATAGCCCTGCAGCCACCACCTCTTGATGGTCCGAAAAGTGAAGCAGAGCTCGCTGCGATGTACGGTGCGAACGTGACCGAGGATGGGATCGGTGGCGAGGAGGCTCTGCGCCGCTTCGTCGAAGGATACGCGCCTGCGACGTTGTCGAGCGATCACCCCCGGTTCCTTGCCTTCGTTCCTGTCGCCCCTACAAAGGCATCCGTCCTCTTTGATATGGTCGTCTCTGCCTCGTGTATCTCGGGCACCTCCTGGCTTGAGGCAGCTGGCGCCGTTCACTGTGAGAATGAGGCGTTGCGCTGGTTAGCCGACCTTGCAGGCTTGCCATCCTCTGCTGGTGGAACCTTCGTTTCAGGTGGCTCATTGGCGAACCTGTCCGGTCTGCACGCTGCCCGTCAACGCCTCAAGGAGCGGCGTGATTTTCAGCGCCCCGATCGTTGGCGAGTGTTGTCCTCGCACGAAGCACACTCCTCGATAGCCTCAGCGGCAAGTCTGATGGATCTTGAGGTGATCTATGTCCCTACTGGTGAGGACCAGAAGTTGACTGGTGAGAATCTCGCCAGCGTGTGGTCGGAGCTGACCGAGGAGGTGCGCACATCTGTCGTCGCCGTAGTGGCGACGGCTGGCACAACGAATGCAGGATTGGTCGATGATCTCCGGTCGGTGAGTGCGTTTACGCAGGAGAACGATCTTTGGCTCCACGTCGATGGCGCCTATGGGGGGGCTGCCCTCGCCTCAAAGGAACGTTGGCGTTTTGACGGCATTGAATATGCAGATTCCCTCGTCATCGATCCGCACAAGTGGCTGTTCGCTCCCTTTGATGCGGCGGCTATTCTCTATCGCGAGCCCAAGTATGCCAAGCATGCGCTGACGCAAGAGGCGGCGTATCTGGACGATATCAATAAGGCTGAGGAGTGGAATCCATCGAGTTATGGTTACCATCTGAGCCGTCGTGTTCGAGGGCTTCCCTTCTGGTTTTCACTTGCGACCAACGGTACGCGCCGCTATCAAGAGGGAATTCAAGCCTCGATCGATCTCTCACGCTCGACCGTGACCGAGATTGAACAACGTGACTACCTTGAGATGGTGATGGAGCCAGAGCTATCGGTGGTTCTCTTTCGAAGGCTTGGATGGGATGCGCATCTCTATGACCGATGGTCTACCCAGGCCCTGCACGATGGAGTCGGGTTTGTCCTGCCCACGGAGCATCGGGGTGAAAAGGTGCTTCGCTTCTGCTTTGTGAACCCACTGACGACCCTCGATGATGTCCGGGCGATTCTTGACTCGCTCGCATGGGAGCCGCGAGGGTAGGAGACGGGCGTATCTCGTCCGTGTTGTTGGGCGGTCAAAGGCGGTTGGGGTGATCGTCAGGGTCGTTGGCCTGGTAATGGCTCATTGGCGACACCTGCACGTGTCCTTCGGGCCGTTGTCTGTTCTGCCGGGTGGCGCATCCAGAGCCCTAGAGCCGATGGCTGATGCCAACGGCCCTATCGGAGGTTCTATGGTCCTCGGCGGGTTTGTAGTCGTTCACGCAGCGAACATGCTGCCAGCACGAACGCACCTTGACTTATGCTCGGCCCTTTAACATCATGTTCCAGTACATCAATGGCAAGCCATAGCGCTTGAGAAGCCACATGTCATAGCGCTCCTTCTGGGTGTTGATCACAGGGATCGTCGGGTGTGGCTTCATGGTGTAATCAAACTCCGCTAGCAGCATGCGGTTGTGTGAGGTCACCAGGGGGCACGAGGCGTAGCCATCGTACTGGGCAGAGAGCGCCTGTCCACGCATCTCAGCGAGGAGGTTTGCAACCACGACTGGCGCCTGCTTGCGGATGGCCGCACCCGTCTTGGAGTTAGGGGTGTTCCCCGCATCGCCCAGCGCGAAGATGTTGTGATAGGTCGGGTGTTGGTGGGAGTTTTTGCCAACGTCGACGTAGCCGTTCGGGGTTTTATCGCTGATGGGCGATCGTTTGATCCAATCGGGTGCGCTCTGCGGAGGAACCGCGTGCAAGAAGTCATACTTGATGGTTGTGGTCGAATCCTCTTTGTTATCTTTGATGACGACCTCTCGCTTGTTGCCGTCGATCTCGATCATCTCGCTTTGGAAACGGACATCGATGTTGTAACGTTTGACCACTTCGTCGAGGACGTTGGAGAACTCAGGCACCCCAAACATGCCAGGTGTCGGCAGGACAAGGATCAGGTGGATGTCGTTCAGGACCCCTCGCCTTTGCCAGTGGTCGGCGGCAAGATAGGCGATCTTCTGGGGTGCCCCCGCGCATTTGATGGGACCAGACGGCATGGTGAAGACCGCAGTACCCGAGGTCATGTCTCGAAAGAACTCATGCGTTCTCGGTGCGAGGTCGATGCGATAGTTGCTTGAGACTCCGTTCTTGCCGAGTGTCTCAACGAGCCCAGGGATCTTATCGTAGTCGAGTTGGATCCCGGGACAGACAACGAGGTAGTCATAGTTCACGAGGACACCAGCTGCGGTGGTGACGGTTTGGGTATCGGGATCGATCTCAGTGGCGGCGTCGCGAATCCATTTCACACCTCTTGGCATCACCGACGCCTCGCTACGCAAGGTCTCTGCCGGTTTGGCCAGACCTGCCCCCACGATCGTCCAGAGTGGCTGATAGTAGTGGTCTTCAGATGGTTCGATGATGGCTACATCGGACTCGCCAGCGTTTCTTAGCCGAGCGGCCACTGTAATACCAGCGGTCCCTCCTCCAATGATTACTACCCTGTGGTGAAGCCCATCTGGCATAGTAATCCCCCCTTTCTTGGCACATAGTCGTGAGTCGCCCCACAAAGAGGACTTTAGTCCTATTTTTTGGATGACTTCAGTCCCCTGACTCATGAATTGGAGTGCACATGGAGATGCCGTGACTGGAGATGGACCGGCAATGCTACTTCGAGCGCTGAGGCAGACGAACCGCCCACGAGCCGGGAGAGTGACTGTTTTATGGGTTTGAGCTGCCCCAATAGATATCGAGACGGTTGGTGAAAACTGCGGTTGACTGGTCGAGAGGTACGGCAAGTACCTCGTGTCGATCACCCCGGACTCCCAATGCAGGATCGAGGGAATCTATTGAGGGCGTTATATCGATATAACCAAAGCGCTCAACAGCTGGCTGCCGTTGTCGGAACCTAGGTGGATATGGTGCGATGACATCACCTGATCCGGTGCGATGTTGTTGGACACCCGCGCCGTCATCGAGTGTCGAGGCGAGCCCAATAGCGAAGAGAGGATGAGTGTGCGGTGGCTGGTATCAGTACTCGCCCTTGATAACGTTCAAGAGTGGCAGGCCCCTGCGGTAGCGTTCGATGTTGCGGGTCAGGAGTTCGAGGGCACGCGGATAAAAGGCGTCAGTGTCGCCACCGACATGTGGTGTGATGAGACAGTTATCCAGACGCCAGAGCGGCGAGTCTGATGGGAGCGGCTCCGGATCAGTCACGTCGAGCGCTGCCGTGATCCGTCGGTCTGCTAATGCCCCAACGAGTGCATCGGTGTCGACGACCGGACCACGGGCTACGTTGACGAGAAGTGCGCCGTCGTGCATGAGACTAAGAAAATGGGCATTGACCATTCCCCTGGTCTGCTGGGTCAACGGGACAATCACAATGATGACATCGGCCTCGGGGATCAGTTGGTCAAGCTCGTCGTAGCCAAAAACCCGCGGTGTGACCCGGCCAACCCTTGCCACCCGGGTGATGTGGGCTTCGAACCCGCTCAGGCGTGCCTCAATAGCGGTGCCAATCGAGCCGTAGCCGATCAGCAGCACTCGACGATCAGCCAGCGAGGCATAACTGCGGTTGTCCCAACGCCGGTCGTGCTGGAGATCCCGAAAGTGGCCGAGACCTCGCAAGGAGGCGAGCGTTAAGGTGATAGCCATCTCGGCTGTGGCGGCGTCGTGTACGCCCTTGGCATTGCAGAGGGTCACACCATCGGGAATCAGATCCTTCACGCTGTCGACACCGGCGCTGAGGATCTGTACAACCTCGACCTTTGGCATCCGAGAAAGATTGGCAACGCCTGCCCGACCCGACATATAGTCAGGGATAAAAAAGGTCGTTCCCGCGAGTCGCTCGTCCCATGGTTGATCGGGTTGTTGAACGACGATCGGCAACCCAGGAAATCGATCGACTAGGAGCGAGAAACGTTCGGGCACGGTGATCTGCATACCTACGATAGTAGCGAGTGAGGTTGCCTGCCTTGTTCGGTGGCCAGTTGCGTGGCACAAGGTGATCCGCTGCAGCGATCGATGGGAACGAACGAGCGTTGACGAATTTTTGTGCAACTGATCACGGAGACCAAGCATCGTGCTCTACAATGGTGGGTTACGGAGAGGTGCCAGAGAGGCCGAATGGGACTCACTGCTAATGAGTTGACCTGGTAATGCGGGTCCGAGGGTTCAAATCCCTCCCTCTCCGCCACTCCCCCCTCAGTGCCACAAGTCCCACCC
>NZ_DAHVNP010000004.1 GCF_027319265.1 Ferrimicrobium sp.
CTAGCTGACAAGGGTGTCCGCCTTGCCAACTTCCATACGACCTCACTCTGTTCGCCTACCCGAGCCTGTCTGCTTACCGGTCGCAATCATCATCGCAGTGGGATGGGCAGAGTAGCCGATCTGGCCATCGGTTTTCCTGGATATTATGGAAAACCGCCAAAAGAGAACGGCTTTCTCTCGGAGGTCCTGCGCAACGTTGGGTTCGCCACCTATGCGGTCGGCAAGTGGCACCTGACACCCGACGATGAGACGCACATGGCGGCCTCGAGGTCGTCTTGGCCTCTCGGACGTGGTTTTGATCGCTGGTATGGGTTTCATGGAGGCGAGACGAGCCAGTTCTCCCCTGCTCTCTACCATGACAATCACTCCATCCGCCCCCCACGTCCGTATGTTGAGGGGTATCATCTCACCGAGGACCTCACCGACCACGCGATTGAGTTCATCGCTGACCTACGGGCGGTCGAAGTCGATCGTCCCTTCTTCCTGTACTTCTGCCCAGGCGCCTGTCACTCACCGCATCAGCCACCGGAACGATGGGCGCATCGGTATCGTGGGGCCTTCGATGCCGGTTGGGATCGGTGGCGTGAGCAAACGTTCCATCGGCAGGTTGCCATGGGGTTGTTGCCTGAGGCGACTGTCCTCTCACCGCGACCCGACTGGGTTCGTCCCTTTGACGATCTCAACCAGGAGGAGTCTGCGTTGGCAGCGCGATTCATGGAAAAGTTTGCGAGCTTTCTCTCTGACACTGACGAGCAGATCGGACGGCTGGTGGACTTTCTTGACGATCTAGGAGAACTCGCCAATACGATCATCGTTCTTGTCTCTGATAATGGTGCGAGCGCTGAAGGAGGTCCGGAGGGATCCATCAACGATGTGCGCCTAGCTAATCTTGACCCTGCGACGACGAGCGAGATGTACGCGAGGATCGATGAGATTGGGGGACCAACCAGTCACAATAACTACCCCTGGGGTTGGACAATGGCTGGCAACACCCCGTTTCGACGATGGAAACGCGAGGTACACGAGGGCGGAGTCGCTGACCCCTGTATTGTTGCTTGGTCGGCGGGTTCGTTAGCGACCGGAGAGATCCGTCACCAGTATGCCCACGCCATCGACGTGCGGGGGACGATTCTGCAGTTGCTAGGGGTTGATGAACCCAGTCATCTCGACTATGTACCGCAGACCTCTGTCGATTCGGCCAGTTTTGCTTCGATCCTCGCTCCGCACACGGCCAGCGCCTCAGCGATCCGAACGACACAGTATTACGAGATGTTTGGTTCTCGCGCCCTCTACCACGAGGGATGGAAGGCTGTCACCTTCCATCCGATCGCCCCGCTCTATGATGACAAGAACCCCAACGACGATTTTGATGAAGACCAGTGGGAACTCTACGATGTAGCCCACGACCTCACCGAGACACGAGACCTGGCAAACGAATACCCTGAACTGCTCGAATCGATGAAGGAACGATGGTGGCGGGAGGCCGAGCAGAACCAGGTGCTCCCACTCGACAATCGCGTGCTCTGGGCTCTGGTGCACCCTAAACCCGACCAGCGTGGACCGGTGGATATGATGCGCTATTTTCAGGGAGCTTCGCAGGTCCCGGAGGCAGTGGCGATCGATCTCAAGTATCGGTCGCATCGTCTGCTTGTCGACTTCACCTTGGAACCAGGAGACCCCCCTGCGGGTGTTTTGTTGGCGCAGGGTTCGGCACTAGGAGGTTGGTCGCTCTATCTTCTCGACGGCTTTGTCCACTACAGCCTCAATCTGTATGGGAAGTCCATCACCACGGTGAAGAGCACCTCTCGGGTCACCGCTGGATCGCACTCCGTTCTCTTTGCCTTCACCAAAGACGAACGAGACGGTGGAGACGCACTGTTGCAACTCGACGATGCTGCCGGCGCGTCCTTGCATGTTGAACGAGTGCCGCCAGCGGGATGGAACGGGGTGGGTGCAGGACTCACCTGTGGCTATGAGTGGGGACCATCGGTAGGGCAGGGCTACGCGGCTCCCTTCCCATTCCCAGGCATCATCCATCGGGCTCGTATCGAGGCACTTGGGCCCAAGGTGCGCGATCCACTCGCGGAGATCGAGGCGATCTTATCCCAGCAGTGACGGTTTGGTTGAGTCCAACACCAAATTGGTGATGTCGGTACAATATCGTGCATGTGTCTGGGGCTTGTTGTGAAAGGAGTGTGCGTGAGATGCTGCAGCGACGATCGCTTGAAACCAAGATAAGCTTCCTCGATCCCCGTACGAACCCGTAGAGATGTCGGCCGGGATCTATCGTTGATCGATGAGGCCACTGAGGGGTAGCCCGTTCGTGAGGCAGCTGAGAATCCATGTCTGGTCGGGTTTATGATCTCCAACAGGTGTGTCCTGTAAACACAGCTTAGCTCCAGGGGCATCGGTGTTGCTACTGAGCTTGGCAACGACTGTGTGCCGAAGGCTTGGCGAGGACACACGCAGGCCGCCATTGGATAGGAGAGCTCGCTGGCCAGTTGCACGTCGCTGTCGATTGCAGACCGCTATCGATGCAATGTGGTTGGTCCCCACGGTCGTCTGCGCGTTCTGGCTGGCCGACGCCTCCTATACACGACAACTTGTGCCCGTAGGTCTTCACGGCCTGTGCCGTGCGATCACGCCTGCGCTACGCTCAAAGATATGACACAGCGATGGTGGACCTCGGACTTGCATCTCGGACATGAGAATATTCTCCACCATACCCATCGTCCCTACGGAAACATCGATGATATGAACATCGATCTGATTGAGCGTTGGAATGATCGGGTAGACCCCGAAGATGAGGTCTATGTGCTTGGCGATGTCGCGATGGGTGCCATCTCTGAGATGCTTAAACTTATTGGGCTCTTCCATGGGACGAAGTTGCTGGTGCCCGGGAATCATGATCGGTGCTGGGAGGGGTTACGCACCAAGAAAAAAAGTCAAGTCGACCAATGGCGTGCTGAGTATAGTGCGGCAGGTTTCGTACTCCTGGGAAGTGAAGAGGAAATCCAACTCGGTGACCGTACGGTGACGGTATCGCACTTCCCCTACTATGGGGACAGTCGGGAGACGGAGCGTTTTGTCGAATTTCGGCCTATCGATCGGGGCCAATGGCTCATCCACGGACATGTGCATGAAAAGTGGCGTCAGCGTGAACGGATGATCAACGTTGGGGTCGATGCCTGGGGTGGAGTTCCGGTCGCTGAGGCTGAACTAATCGAGTTGATCGACGCTGGTCCCGAAGAGTTGCCACGAATCGTATGGAGGCGATAAAGCTCAACAGCTTTGCCTCAAGGGAGATCCCGGTTCAGCGTCGTCAGCTCTCCGGAACAAGCAGTTCTGGAACGGCGGTACCAGCCTATAGCGTCCGTTTCGCACTGTCCAGTGCGACTGTTTGTCGATATAGCGTGACGCATTCCAAGGCAAAGATAGAGAAACGAGAAAGGAGAACAGAGTGTAGCGTCCGTCGCTTGAACCGGCATCGACTAAACGGATGCGTCTATTGTGGGACGGGCCCAATCGGGATCGGGTAGACCAGGCTTGGCCTGAGTGACGGTAGAACGTGCGCACTACTTACCTTCTAAGACGCTTGCAGTAAGAACGTGTTGACCAAGGATTTCGGTGGTACCAAAGAGTTTCCTCACCGAGCTAGCGAGCTATCTCCTCGGACAAGCGGTCTGGGCCGCAGTCGATAACGGTGTAATGGCTCGGTACCCCAAGGTCTTGGGTAGCGCTATTGCGAGGGGCGATCGTCCTTGGAGTGGCGTTGGGCGGATGGTCGAAAGCCCGCAGACAAACCTTGATGACTATCGGAACCGCCAAGCCAGGAGAGCACAGCGTGTTGGGAGAAGCGCCACTTGTCGCCAAAGCACCGACCGGGCAGTTCCCCGGCGTTGACCCGTGCCATAATAGCCTCTGGGTCGAGTTTTAAGAAGTGGGCCAACTCATCAAGCGTTAAAACCTCCTCAATGGGGATCTCCAAAGAGCGCTCGACATATCCTTGGCCTAGTGGCTCGCCCTCTAGAGATTCAGCCAGCAGACCAGAGACAAGATCCTGTTTTGTACGTCCAAGGGCATGCGCTCTCGCGTCGAGTTGGCGCGCCTGGGTGACAGGAATACGAACAAACAATGCGGCGAGTGCTTCGGCCATGGCTTCTCAGTCTAGCTGCTTGCTATCATGATAGCAAGCAGCTACGTTCAGCTGCGAAACCATTCTTCTTTGCCTACCGGCTTCGCACTACGTAACCCGAACGAGTATGTCAGGCGGCCGAGGTGGCAGGCTCTGACGTGATCTGCACCCACGTTCACATGGAACAGCATCTGTCCTCACTCGAACCATTTGCTTTCGTAGCAGCTTGGATCGAACGCATCCGGATCTTTCCGTTGGTACTCGACAACGACTTCCATCGTCCTAGTGTCCCTCCTCAGAAGTTTGCGGAGAAACAATAGGCTCCAGGTATTTCTGCATAGAAGCGAAGATCTCGTCGGCGCTCTTGGTCGAGATGAAGGGCTTGGGGTTCTCGTTCCAGGCTTTGGTCCACTTGGTAATTCCTCTGTTAAGTTCGGTGACGCTGCGCTGGAGGTACTTGGTGGTTAACGCTGAGAACCATCTCTCTACCTGGTTCATCCAGGACGAGTACGTTGGTGTGAAGTGGAACTCGAAACGGGGATGGGCTAGGAGCCAGGTTCTCACCGACTCGGTCTTATGGGCTGCGTAGTTGTCTAAGACAACGTGAACTCCCAGCTCCTTGGATACTTGTCGGTCGATAAGCTCTAAGAACTGAAATGAATTCAACTGCCCTGTGGGCGTTCCTCATCTTGGTGATAACCTTGCCCGAGGCGACATCAAGGGCAGCGTAGAGATTACTAATACCATTGCGCTTGTACTCGGTCGTACGACGCAGAGGAACCCCTGGCACCATGGGGAGCATGGGCTGGGTACGGTTCAGAGCTTGCACCTGGGTCTTCTCGTCGACGCGAGAGTTCGATCGTGCGCCTCAGGTGGGTTGAGATAGATACCAGCAACGTCTCTGACCTTCTCGGTGAACTCAGGGTCATTGGAGATGGTAAAGCTCTCGACCATGTGAGGTTTGAGCCCAAAGGTTCGCCAGATCCACCGCAGCCGTAGAGGGGGATACGCCAGCGAGAGCTGCCATGGTGTTGGTTGACCAATGGGTTGATGAGTCGGGTGGATCAGTCGTGGTAGTGAGTTTGATAATCTCTGCGATCTTGTCATCTCCATGGGTTCTTGGAGTCCCAGATCTTGGTGCATCCGAGAGTGTCTTTACCCCAAACAATGAGAACCGCCTTCTCCACTTATCTACTGTTTGAGCTGATAGGGAGAGTTTTCTGGCAATCTCGGTGGTCCCCATCCCCTCAGCTGCGTACAAAGCGATCTTGGCACGACGTACCTGAGCCTGCGGGGCCGTTGTTTGACGAACAAGGGCTTCTAAGCGCTCTCGTTCCTCCGCAGAGAGCGTCACGTGATAGAGGATCGGGCGTCCACCGACGTTCCTTCCACGATCCTCGTCTGTTGATTGCTCTTCTTGCTTTCCCATAACCAATCCCCTCCCAGAGTAGATACCAACTGGGATAACCAGGCGTAAGGGTTGAAAATTCCTTATTGAGGGAATTTCCGGCTAGGGACACTAGAGTTTCGGCAGCTTCCCCTTGGTGGTCCAGAGTTACGCGAACTCCTGGTCCAGAGTTGCGCGAATCGTTACTCCAGAGATATAAGAACAATCTGCTCCGCAAGGGCTTGAGGAATACTTCACCTCCTTCCGAACATGCTCTGTTCCTGAGACCACCGAGCTAACGAACCAGAACCCAGGTAATCACCCACTGAACTGGCGTCTCTACACTGGACCCTATCGATAACCGACCAGATCGTGTACATTTGCCCTTGGCGAAACTTTGCTAGAGGAGCGCGATAGGAGACTCGAGTTAAAGACTTTGCGAAACGGGCCGATGCCGATGACAGCTGCGCTACCACCCCCAGCCCAGACAGGAGCAGGAAATGAAAACCGCCACCATGACCGCCACATCAAGTGTGCAACATTCCAATTCCTATTACGTCCCAGTCGGCGACTACACACCTTCCGAACGAAAACCACATTACCTTGACAATGCCTTAACAACAGGCCAGATAACATGTGGAGCCCTATCGGAAGACCTTGAAGAGAGAATTGCCCAAGCTCACGGGAAACGGTTCGGAATATTCATGAATAGCAGAAGTTCGGCGCTATACATCGCCCTCGCCGCCTTGAAGCAACACGATGGCTGGGAAGACGGAGACGCAATCATTTTTCCAGGAACGATATTTGTAGCAACAGCAAACGTAGTCCTTCACAACGGCCTACGTCCAATCTTTGTCGACGTTCACATCAACTCTTTCAACATCAGACCAGACCTAATCGAAGGCCGTATAACCGCGTGCACGAAATGGATCCCTGACAGCATCGACGAATACTTCGGAACTACAAAATGACATCCCATGCTGTAGTCTGGGTAGGACCGTACCTGTCAACTACTGGATATGGCGCTGTCACTCGCAACTACATCGGAGCGATGGCACTCCATGCGCAGAACATCTATGTAGTCAATATAGGAGAGGATCAGCAAAAATATATTAGCGAACTGGAGAGCGAAAGGCTGTCGCTGTATTCAGCCCCAGTGAAGGTGGCAGAACAACACGTTATACTTGTAATAAATCTCACTCCAAACGAAGCCAGGGAAATCCTAAACCCTATGCTAAACATCCTTAGACATCTGGGTTGTGCAGTCACTAAAACAGTAAAGGTAACAATCTTCGAAACACACTCACTTCCGCCCACTTGGTTGCCAGCACTAAACGAATTTGACGCTGTCATAGTTCCTAGCCAATTCAATCAGCAGACGTTTACTTACGCAGCATATTCCAAGGAGAACACCTACGTAGTGCCTTATGCAATAGATCACAGCCAATTCTATCCGAACCACCGAACCAGGAAATCGTATCATAACATTGGCTATCTCTTCGGCCTCTCCCATCGCAAGGGAGTAGAACTGCTACTAGAAGCATATACAATAGCCTTCACGGATCGCGACGATACCCTTCTAACCCTAAAGTCGACGACACACGTAGGGTCAGGCGGAATAACACTACTAAGTAACATAAAAGAATTCCTAGTACGTAGATTCGGGAAAACACAGCTGAACCATCTACCTCGCATTAGCATCGAGATCGGACCGACAACGAACGACCAACTACGTGACTTCTACTGGAGCCTCGACCTCTATGTATCGACTGACCGCGCCACTGGATGGGGAATGCCAACCATGGAAGCGATGGCTTGCGGTAAACTGGTAAGTGCAATAGACTACGGTGGTGGAACAACTTTCCTCCACACATGGAACGGTTATCCAATCCCAACCACTGGACGCTTAGTTCCAGTTGATGGACGACTACTGGATGCTGCACCGATATATGCTGGTCAACAATGGGAAGAAACGACCGCAACGGCCCTTGCAGAAACCATGACTTCCGCTTTAGTTGATTCCTCACACCAAGAGAAGAGAGCCGCCGCCCTTGAGGCAACTCGACACTTTTCATTCACAACTGTCGGATTACAACTCTTAAACTGCTTGGAATCAATCGGCACGTGAACTCACCTTCCGACCCAGTGGGACTCCACCTTCACAACCTTGGCCCACAAAATACTCGTGTCAAGAAACGAATGTGCCATGCATCGACGTCAAATATTAATATCGCAACAAGTAATGGTGCCAGGCTGACGATAATCCACAACATCACGACCAGTTACGGCCGGCCCACAACCAATGACAATAGCCACCAGAACCTGGTCATAGCAGACCCCACCATTATGAAGCCACCAACACAATATCCCCAACACCCTCTAACAACAACCCACAAACAGACCATCCCCAATTCCAAGGACATATTCAATGCACAATTCCATCATAATTGAAGGCCAAACCGACCCGAGGGGAAGCTATGGCAGAGTTAACCTTTACCTAGCAGATGCTCTCCGGCGCAAAGGGGTTGAAGTTCAAGTCAGATCTTTCGACCAAGACCAGAACCAGTTAGATGCCACACTCCCAACCCTGTCTCTGGAACCATTTGCAACCTCCATGTCAGAACCATCCATCATCATTCGCCAAACCTTTCCACCCAACTTCACCAATCGCTCCAAAAGCACGCCACTGATTGTAGTACAACCCTGGGAAATCGGCTCCGTTCCCTATGAGTATAAAGTCGCGCTAGAAACGGTCGACGCCATATGGGTTCCATCACGATGGTCAAAACAATCGTGGGTAACCGCAGGTGCACATCCTTCCAAAATCTTCATCATTCCCAACGGTATACCCAGTTCACAGGTCAATACAACCGAGCGCACATTCGACAGTTCAAGCCAACTCCACATCCTGTTTGTGGGTGGACCAATCGCTCGTAAAGGAATAGACCTGGCATTTTCGGCCTTAAATCTTCTACCTGATACCCAATTACAGCAGTGCACACTTACAATCAAATCAATCGGCCATGATACATACTATCGTGGTCAAGACCGAACGACCGACCTGTTAAAACACTACCCCCGTGTAGCAGCCCGTTCCACCGTAATCACAACTTATCTCAACGAGGCAGAGATGACATCACTCTATGACAGTGCTGACGTCCTACTTCACCCATACTTCGCGGAAGGTTTTGGCATGCCCGTACTTGAGGCGATGTCGCGTGGAACCGTACCGATTGTAACCGCTGGCGGATCAACAGATGACTTCTGCGACATTAGCAATAGCATCCCTATAGACTCAACACTTGAATTAACTAGTGCTCCCCTGAATTCAACTGGCTTTAGCGGTGGACCACAATACCATTTACGACCTGACATTGAAAGCATCGCCCACCACCTATCCGAGCTTATAGAAGAGAGACAGAAGCTACAGGAATTAAGTAATCAAGCTATCCGTACAGCTAAACAGATGACTTGGGATAGCGTTGCACTGGCTGGCATGAAGGCCCTCTCGAACATCACAGCTGGATCGCAGGATATCTTTACCCTGGCATTAGAATTGGCCGGGATACCGCCAAGCAACTCAAGTAACACCTATTCGCTCCTAAGTAGCTTGATCACCCTGAAGGACGTACATAGTGCTGAATTAGTAATTGCGACTTCCTCGAATTCAGCGGAGCAAAGCAACCTTCTGTGTCAGATGTCATCTTTAGCAAAGGAGATGCCGGACATCTGGACTAACTCCCTGCATCGCCAATACCTCGAAGAGCAGCTTGGTTACACTACCTCAGACGTTGAAAACTACTTGCGCCCACAATTAGATCCATCGTCGATCCGTGAATTATTAACAAGCGCGGCTTTAGAGAGTCAGCACATACAATATCATGGCTCACAATCTACTCTGAAAGCACTCCGTAGTGCGGGACTGAAATGCCATGAAGTGAACCAAATTCATACGGTTGCGGTAAGCGATCTGGATAACTATCAATGCGTTATAGTAGAATTGGGAGATCAGCGCCCCCTACTAAATCAGGAAGTAATCAGGATGTTGATCGCAAATGCAGAACTCCCCTGCAACATCATTATAATCACTGAGAACCAAACACACCAGGATTATGCCGGCGCATTTATTAATTCGCTCAAGACAAACCCCATTTCAGGAATACGACTTGCCGCAATCACCACATCTACTCCTACACTCAATCCGCTTTATATATATATGTTAACGTTCAATCGGATCACACCCGCCAAACAAAACGATAATCCTCTGATACACGTTGCCTCTAACAATTCTCCAACAACTGGCTTCGACCAAGATCTCCGAACGTTATCCCATGAGTTGTCGTTACACGGGAAACTTAGCGCCAGCAGTATTCCGATAGCTCCCATGCCAAGAGACAGCGACGTATCAGTCTTCTTCATGCCATTGAATCATCTACCGTTCTCCACATACAACATCAGAGGTGCTCGTGTTCTGAGGACGACAGTCGAGGTAGTCAAACCAAATGCAAAATTTATAGGCTATGCCGGCACATTCGATCAAATATGGTGTATGTCAAAATTTGACCACCAACAGTTCCTATCAGAGGGTATCCCTGAAGAAAAGCTTTATATCATTCCATGTAGTGCACCAGCAAGTGTCTCCCCTGAGAGGATCACAGAATTTCGGACCACAAACATGCGACGCAAGCGGTTTTTATCTGTCTTCAATTTCGAACAACGCAAGAATCCTGTAGCCCTCTTGATGGCATATTCACAACTATGGAGCCGTCACAGAGATGCAACGTTAACGATCAAACTGAGTGGTAACATCACAAGTAACCAATTCTTTAGATGGGCGGCAACACTACCTGATCTGGATCTGAACTGCCTGTCATCGCTAACCATAATTACGAATACTCTTAGTAGACAAGCAATGAACAAATTATACCTCGAACACGACATCTTTGTCTTACCTAGCCATGGTGAAGGTTTTGGCTTACCATTTCTAGAAGCACTCTCGTTTGGAATGATAGTTATAGCGCCTTCTTGGGGTGGCCAACTCGACTTCTTGAATCCAGAGAACTCTTATTTATGCCCTGGTGAATTGGTAGATGTGCATCTTACCGATGTAGAACTCTTTCGCAATAGCCTTTGGTTTGAAGTTGATATTCCTACTCTCGCATCCATCATGGAGTCCGCCATTCTCGATGGAGGTTACCTCGACAAGGTAGCGAACGGCCTAGCGAGTGCAGAAGAAATGGCACAAACGGACTACGGACGGTTGCTCAAACCCGCACTCCACGCAATAGGCTTCTCACCGTCAGTACCCTAGTCCAACTTCGGCACCAGATCGCGACACACCCCTCTGTCAAAGTAAGAATCACTTAAGCAACGACGCACGGAATATGCTAACTTGACAGTACTGTCCTAACCAGCAGTGCATCCCCTTGCCCTCCGCCCCCACAGAGAGCAGCAGCCCCGACGCCTCCACCCCGTTCGGCGAGCTCTGTGATCAGCGTCAGGGCAAGACGGGCGCCAGATGCCCCGATCGGATGTCCCATTGCAATCGCGCCTCCGTTGACGTTGACGACATCTTCACTAATCCCCAGATGATCCATGGAGGCGACCGCTACCGCAGCAAAAGCTTCGTTGATCTCAAAAAGATCGATATCTCCGACACTCATCCTGGCACGTCGCAGCGCATCGTTAATCGCATTAGATGGCTGGTGCAACAGCGACGTATCGGGACCAGCGACCTGACCATAACCAACGATTTCAGCGAGTGGCGTCAAACCCAACTCCTTCGCCTTCGCCGGTGACATCACGATCAGCGCTGCGGCACCGTCGCTGATCTGAGAGGCATTGCCCGCTGTGATGGCTCCGTCTTTGCTAAAGGCAGGCCGCAGTTTGCCAAGTGACTCCATCGTCGTCTCTGGGCGGACGCCCTCATCGGTCTCAACGATCAGATCATCACCCTTGCGTTGGGGAACTGCCACAGGAACGATCTCCTTGGCCATTCTTCCGTCCTTGATCGCCTTGGCCGCGCGTTCATGGGACAGCATCGAGAAGCGATCCTGTCGCTCTCGAGGAATCGGGGTGACCTGCAGATAATGCTCGGTTGCGAGGCCCATGGCCATCTTGTCGAACGCACAAAAGAGCCCGTCGTAGAGCATCGAGTCGATGAGCTGAACATCACCCATGCGAAAACCGCCCCGCGCCCCGGGGAGGAAGTAGGGGGACTGGGTCATGGACTCCATGCCACCGGCCACCACAATGTCAGCCTCCCCAGCCCTAATCATGAGATCCGCTAGGTGTAGGCTATTGAGACCAGAGAGACACACTTTGTTCACGGTCGTAGCGGGCACCGTCATCGGTATACCAGCACCAACCGCAGCCTGTCGTGCAGTGATTTGACCCTGCCCAGCCTGGAGCACATGCCCCATAAAGACATACTCAACCATCTCCGGTGCCAGGCCAGCTCGAGTGAGTGCACCCTTGATCGCGATCGATCCGAGCTGCATTGCTGTCAACGATCCAAGTGCGCCTGAGAGCTTCCCGATAGGGGTTCGTGCTCCTGAGACGATTACAGAATTTGCCATCGTGCGTCCTTTCTTCGTACTTCCAGTATATGAGAGACTCATCATGCATCAAGAATCCTCCCCTTTGCTGGTAGCATACGAGGATGACAACGGAACTCATCGATGCCATCCTCGCCGACGCGAGTGGAGAGGAGCTGGCTCAGCTGTCCCTCCCTGACCACTATCGAGCCGCCTTTCTCCGCAAGGATGAGATCTCGATGTTTGAAGGGGTTGCTTCGGCAGACAAAGATCCCTCACGCTCCTTGCACGTCGACGAGGTCCCGATGCCTGAACTCGCGCCCGATGAGGCGGTAATCGCCGTGATGGCCTCATCAATCAACTACAACACCGTCTGGTCCTCACTCTTTGAACCGGTGCCAACCTTTGACTTCCTGAAACGAATGGGGCGTTCGCACAACCTCTGGAACCGTCGCCATGACCTTGACTATCACGTGATTGGCTCCGACGCCTCAGGCATCATCGTTCGAGTCGGCTCCGCAGTGCGCAATTGGAACATAGGCGATCGAGTGACGATCCACTGCAACTACGTCGATGACCAAGATCCATCGTCTCACGATGACTCGATGATGGCTGCAGAGCAGCGCATCTGGGGCTTTGAGACGAACTTTGGTGGACTTGCCGATTTTGCCATCGTCAAAGCCAATCAGCTCATGCCAAAACCTGCCCATTTGAGCTGGGAGGAGGCGGCGGTTAACCCGTTGTGTAACTCCACTTCCTATCGTATGATCGTCTCCAAAAATGGAGCACACATGACCCAGGGTCAAGTGGTGCTCATCTGGGGTGCCACCGGTGGAATCGGGAGTTATGCCGTACAGTACGTGCTCAACGGTGGCGGCATCCCCGTGGGAGTCGTCTCATCCCCCGGAAAGGCAGCCCTACTGCGTGAGATGGGCTGTGAATACATTATCGATCGCTCAGCCAACGGGTATCGCTTCTGGAAGGATGAGAACACCCAAGACGAGAGCGAGTGGCGACGTTTTGGCGGCGATATTCGCGCCCTCGTCGGAGAGGATCCCGATATCGTCTTTGAGCATCCTGGGCGTGAGACGATGGGGGCCTCAGTCTACGTCGCCAAGCGCGGTGGGTTGATCATGACCTGCGCCGCCACCACTGGCTATCGCATCGAATACGACAATCGCCACCTCTGGATGAAGCTCAAGTCCATCAAGGCCAGCCATTTCGCCAACTATCGTGAGGCGTACGAGGCCAATAAGCTCATCGCGAAAGGTAGGGTCCAGCCAGTGCTTTCTGCAACCTTTGACCTTGACCATGTAGGTGAAGCCGTTAATGTCGTTCGCGCGAACCTTCACGAGGGCAAGGTAGGTATTCGCTGCCTGAGCCCTGCCGATGGACTCGGCGTCACCGACCAGGCCCTACGCGGCCGTGTCGGTGAGGACAAGATCACCCTCTTTCAGCGATTTGCTCGCGCCAAGACAGTGGAGAATACATGAATACAACCGAGATCGACCATGTAGCCATCGCCGTTACCGACCTCGAGACAGCCATCCAACACTACGTTGCCCTCGGCGGCCGTGTAGTGCACCACGAACGCGTCGAATCCGACGGCATCGACGAGGTGCTGCTACAAGTGGCTGACTCCTATATCCAGCTCGTCTCGCCTTACGACCAATCCTCAAGTGTTGCCCGATTCCTCGAACGACGTGGTGAGGGGCTCCACCATATCGGCCTACGAGTCCCCGACTGCGCTACGGCCATCCAAGAACTCAAGGCGGAGGGTTTTGAACTCATCGACCACGTTCCCCGTCCTGGTTCCCGAGGAACGCTGGTCGCCTTCGTGCACCCCCAAAGCGCAAACGGGACGTTGATTGAGATCGTGCAGGAGCAACAGCACTAACTACAGGCGATAACGTCCATCGAGCGCTCGTGACAGGGTCACCTCATCGACGTAGTCGAGATCGCCTCCAACCGGCACCCCTGTCGCCAGCCTGGAAACGCCAACCCCGGCCGGGCTGATAAGCTTGGCAATATAAGTTGCCGTCGCCTCTCCTTCGATCGTCGAGGAGGTGGCCAAAATGACCTCCTTGACGGAGGTATCACGCAAGCGGTTGAGCAGCTCACTGAGGTGTAACTGTTCAGGTCCCACGCCATCCATCGGACTGATCACGCCGCCAAGCACATGATACAACCCGCGAAAGGACAGGCCACGCTCGAAAGCGAGCACATCTCTGGGTTCCTCTACCACACAGATCACCGTCCGATCACGCCCCGGATTCGCACAGACACCACAGAGCTCATCTTCACTGAGTGCGAAGCACTCTCGACAGCGCTTGGTATTCATCACTGCGTCCGTCAGTGCATCCGCAAGACGCTGCGCATCTTGTGGTCCTCGCTTCACCATGAAGAGCGCGATTCGCTGCGCCGACTTGGGGCCGATGCCGGGCAACCGGGAGAGCTCATCCATGAGCTTGGCCAAGGAGGCAGGATACATCGCTTAGAGCTCCCCTTGAATCAATCGTGCTCCTGGAAAGACCTCGGTGACATTCGCAACGATCGCATCATCGCTAAAACGCTGCGTCGGTACCGAGGCGGCGAACTCCTCCTCATCGACCTCGGACATCAGCTCCTCAGGTGAGCCCGTCACTCCATCAGAGCGATTGACTGTCCCTGCGTCTGTCTCGCTCTCTAGCACGAGTCGAAAGTTCAGTACCTCTCCGTAGAGTTGGCGTAACGAAGCGATGATCTCGTTGAGGTAGGGCTCAAGCTTCTTCCGTCGAGTCTCATGATCGAGGACGATGCCTATCTCCCCCGCGCCCAAAACCGTCAGTCGAGTATCACGGATCCACGTGCGGATATTGCGCTGTTGCAGCGCGGGAAGATAACGCTCAAGCCACTCAGCCTGGATCAACGTGCGCAACTGATCTGTGGCCGCTAGATCAAGCGCGCCACCGGGCCCCTGCAAGGCAGTCGGTTCCAGGTGCCCCTCATCACTCCCCTTGTCGTTCCGCGTTGCGAGCTCCGACTCATCAGTCAGTGGGGTTGTGACCTCTTGGATCGTCGCCATTGATGGTGCTGCCCGCGTCGTTTCCGTGGAGTCTGCCTCTATTCCCCCTACGTGGGTCCCGTCTCGATGTTCCTCCGACGAGTCACCAAGGGTTACCGAGTCACTCGTTTCGGCGACGACGTCATCCGGGGCCACAGCTGGAGTCCCAGTCTCCTTAGACCCAGCCTCAGGCGCTAGTCGTCTCTCGTGGCTAGTGTCCCCTTCGCGGCGAGGGAGCAGTGAATCTGGCGTCTGCGAGCTAAGGGTCTGTGGCTCTTTCGTTGGAGGCTCTGTTGTTGGAGGCTGGCCAGCTCCCGAACCGACCGACGCTGGCGGACCAGGCCGATTCGAAGGTCGGCCAATCGCACCACGAAGACGTGCAAGGTCACCACTTTGAGACCTTGAGGGGCCGACGTCTTCGCGAGGAGGCTGTCGCCCCGCCTCCGTGCCTTGAGGCCTGGTATCGCTGGTGGAAGGCTCACGCGATGGCCGCATGGGGACACCTGAACCGAGCGACTCCTCAAGTCGTCGGACCCGCTGTTCGAGATCAGCGCCGCTAGCCGAATCCGCTACCAACTGTACAAGGACTGCCTCAAGAACCACCCCCGGATCCAGAGCATCGCGAACACCGATACTCAAACGGCCTAAGGTCTCCATTGCCTTCGTTATACGAGCGAGCGGGTACTCCCCTCCCTCACCGCGGAGGGCTGCAAGAAACTGCTCCTTGAGACGAACTAAGAGCTCGGCGACGACCCAGAGAGGATCGTTGCCCGACTGCAAAAGTCCCTCCACCGCCAGCACGGTCGCACTGGCATCGAGTTCCAGCAAGCTCGTTACTGCCAGCTCGATGGATGCGTCAACCTCCGGAATGACTTGTCCAAGCGCCAGGACCTGTTCAAGGACGGAGAGGGTATCTCGAGCCGATCCTCTTCCCCGTCGAAGAACCCACTCTCGAGTCGCCGTATTGAGCTCGACCCCGGTACGGTTCGCAATGTCATCGACAACTTCGCCCACCGCTGACAGATCCAATAGGTGAAACTCGAAATGCTGAGTCCGCGAGACGACCGTTTGGAGTACCTTTTGCGGGTTTGTCGTCGCCAGAATAAAGATAACGTGTGGTGGCGGCTCCTCGAGCGTCTTTAACAGCGCGTTTGACGCGGCAGTGGAGAGCATGTGAACCTCATCGATGATGTAGACCTTCCACCGACCTGTCCCAGCCGTAGCGACGGTTCCAATCAACCATCGCATCGCATCGACACCAGAGTTCGAGGCGGCATCAAGCTCTTCAACCTCCCCAGAGGCTCCCGAGGCAATCGAGACACACGACGCACAGGTAAGGCATGGCTCACCGTCAACCAAATTTTCGCAGTTTAACGCCTTGGCAAGGATCCGAGCGGTCGAGGTCTTTCCCGTACCTCGTGGACCTGAGAACAGGTAGGCGTGGCCGACTGAGTCCGAGGCGACAGCCGCTCGCAGCGCCCTCGTGACGTGATCCTGGCCAAGCACCTCCGAGAAGCGCTGGGGTCGAAACCGCCGATACAGGGACTGATAGTTCGCGGACACGACGCCATCCTAATGTCGGCGGCTCCCCCAAAACGCCTGTGGTCCTAGGACCGTGTCCATCACGGAGGTCAGGCGACCCACGGTACCCGAGATACCTTGCTGAGGGCTGCTGCCTTCCGACCCTGACCCGGTTCACGAGGTCCCGCCACGTGGGGCCCGACCTCCGTGATGGACACGGTCCAAAGAAACTATAAGCTAGTGTAGCACGCTCAGAACCGAACGGTTCTGAGACCCGGAGGGGTGCGAGAGCGGCCGAATCGGCGCGATTGGAAGTCGCGTGTGGGGCAACTCACCGTGGGTTCGAATCCCACCTCCTCCGCGCCTGAGCCAAGGGGTCACCAACGGCCCCTTGGCTTGAGCAACTGGTTCTTCGTCCGGCCTTGCCTGTCCATGGCTACAGACAGATGATGACCATTGCGCTCGGTCCCACTTAAGCTGACGATGTGTCTCCTGCGGCACAGAGCGACCGTACTTCGCTCAACTCATCGGCCGTGAGCGTATGGGCCTTGGTGGCGACGTTGCGTTCCACCTGTGCCCTTGAGGTGGCCCCGGCAATCACGGAACTCACCTGCGACTCGCCGAGCAAGTATGCAAAGGCAAGATCCAAGAGCTCCATCCCATGGTCCCGCGCATAGTGATCGAGCTTCTCAATCAGATCCCAGGCAGCATTTTCGAGCTGCTGAGGGCGCGAGGCGAGTCGTGTACCAGAGACCGGCGCCACCCCTCGCTGAAACTTCCCCGTCAACAAACCTGAGGCCAATGGATAGAACGGCAGGATGCCCACACCATACTTCCTGGCCGCCGGCACCAGCTCCATCTCGATCGTTCGTTCCACTATCGAGTAGTGGTTCTGTGCAGAGATGAATCGCTGCGTTCCTAACGTTCGTGCTATCAGCTCGGCTTCAACAAGTTGCCAACCAGCGAAGTTTGAGGATCCAACATAACGGATCTTGCCCTGATGGATCGCGTCGGTGAGCGCTGCAAGCGTCTCCTCGATCGGCGTCAGCGGATCAGGCTGGTGCAGCTGATAGAGATCGATGTGGTCGGTCTGCAGGCGGCGAAGAGAGGCCTCGAGCGCCCTCATCAGATAGCGCCGAGATCCACGCGCGACATCTCGATCACCCATATCCATGCCGAACTTGGTGGCAAGAACGATCTCATGTCGAAAGGGTTTGATCACCTCTCCCATGATCTCCTCTGAAGCACCGTTCCCACCATAGATATCGGCGGTGTCAAAGAGGGTGATGCCGGCCTCGAAGGCGGCAACGATCACCTCCTTTGATGGCTCAAACTCAAGTCGACCGCCGAAGTTGTTACAACCAAGACCAACCTCTGACACCCGAAGACCCGACATCCCTAACTGACGAAACCTCATCACTCCTCCTCGCTTCTCCTTATATTCAGTCCCGCTCTTACGCTCGTTCCGCATTACTGACACCGATCGACCGGTAGGTACCCATTACCCTGTCGCGCAGTTCGCCAAGAGACATGTTGAGCACCTGCGCCACCCGGCGCAGGTCTTCGAACTCTGGCTTCGCGCCAGCTGCGGTGACCTTGACCATCACCCTGTGGCCCTCGACCTCCACCTCCTGAAAGGAGGGGACAAGACGACGCCGCTGTTGAAGACGAAATCGAACCCCTGAAGTACCGAGCAACCGTTGCACGCGGATGACCATCACATCCATCTCAGTTGGTTTCACAAGCACGGTAAGCAACACCCCGGGACGTGATTTCTTGCCAGTTGCTGGTGTCATGTAAGCATCGAGCGCACCAGCCTCCAACATCTCCTGGATGCAATTGCCCAACAGTTCACCGCTCACATCATCGAGGTAGGTCTCCACTACCCCCACGGTCTCCACAAGAGCAGCGTCATCGATCAGATCGTCAACAAGAACCACCTGACACACGTTTGCTAGCCCTGGAGTATCCCGTGTACCTGCCCCATAACCCACGCCAGTGATCACGCCGTCGCCAGATCCATGAGGAAAGAGCGCAGCCAGCGCAGCCAGTAGGGCGGCACCGGTAGGCGTCACGCTCTCCTCGCCTGGTGCGGCCACCACCCGCAAGTTTGCTGCAGCAAGCAGCGACAGCACAGCTGGCCCTGGGAGGGGTAGTTGACCATGCGCCATTGCAAGCGACCCAAAATGAACGCCAATTGGCATAATCGAGACGATGTCAATACCAGCCCGAGCGCAGAGGTACGCGGTTCCCACCAAATCAACTAATGTGTCGACCGATGCCAACTCGTGGAGGTGCACCGAGGACCCATGGACCTCCCCCTCCGCCGCCGCCAACAGGTCGAGTGCTTTGCGGGCGATGTGGATACCTGTCGTCTCATCAAGAAGCCTCTTCACCCAGGACTGCAACTCAGCAAGCGAGAGCTTGGGTGCACCCTCTTGAATGTTGACCAAACAGTGGGTTGCACGCAGTGAGGATCGATCGACGGCCTGGAAGTCGAGGGAACACCAATTGATTGCATTCAGTGGCGCGAAGAGTGCCTCCAACGCTTCGAAAGATTGCGTCGCGCTAGCCAATGCAGCCATCAACATGTCACCTGCCACGCCGTGGGCCGGGTTGATCACGAGCGTACGCACGTTAGCGCGGCCCGGTTCCCAAGATGCGAAGGGCCGCACATGCGGCACCAAAACCGTTATCGATCCCCATCACCATGAGACCCTGCGCACAAGACGCGAGCATCGAGGCCATGGCGGTCTCTCCTCCGCGCGCGACTCCATAACCGACCGAGGTTGGCACTCCGATCACTGGCTGGGCAACCGATGCAGCAACCACGGTGGCGAGCGCGCCCTCGAATCCGGCAAGCACAATAAAAACCTCTGCGTCAGAGGCCTCATCAAGGGCCACCATCGTCCGCTCGATCGCACTCACCCCACAATCGAGAATCAATCGTGACTTGACCCCTAGCGCGGTGAGGACCGCCTGTGCCTCAAGTGCCATCACCCGATCAGAGGATCCCGCCGCAAGAATGGCAACCCTCGCCTCTTGGCCCAAACGCAATGGACGAGCGACCAAGGTGAGGTAGGGGCTTCCCTCGTCAATCGGTGGGAAAGCAAGCCAATCAGCACGATCAGCGACAAGCGGGAAGCGGCTGGGGTCGAATCGAGTAACGAGTACGGGGCCCTCCCCCTCGAGAGCAAATTCAACCATCTCGACAAGGGCCGCATCACTCTTACCCGTGGCAAAGATCGCCTCGGGGATCCCAATCCTTGCCCGGCGCCCGGCATCGTACCAGCCATAGTCACCCCGTCGGAGCCCATCGTTCGGATTTTCCTGCACCCTTTGAGCCTACCGGGCAAGGTGACTCCGGCTAGTCTCCTCCTATGGACGAACCTCACCCAGTGCGTATCGCCTACCTCGGTCCAGTAGGGACCTTCACCGAGGAGGCATTGATCGAATTCATGGGAACACGCAGTTACGATGGGCTCCCGCGCCCGACCATCGAGGACGTCCTCTCCGACGTCGCCGCTGGAGACTGCGACTACGGCTTTGTGCCGATCGAGAACTCGATCGAAGGGACCGTAACCCCAACCCTGGATGCCCTGATTTTTCGCTTTCGACTCCACATCTATGCGGAGTTCATCCTCCCGGTACGCCAGCAGCTCATCGCCGCCAAAGGTGCCAAACTTGAGGAGATTGGGGCCGTCTATTCGTACGCCCATGCCCTCGCACAGGTGGGTCGTTTCCTCCGGGATCAGCTGCCGAAAACCGAGCTCCACCACACAGATTCAACCGCTGAAGCGGTGCGCATTGTCGCCGACACCAAGACGAAGTCGATCGCCGCGATCGGGCCGAGACGTGCCGCTGAGCTCTACGGTCTCGATGTGCTCATCGCCGACATCGACGACCATGCTGCCAACTCCACGCGTTTTCTTCTCCTCAACAACGACACGATCCCGCAGCCAACCGGACACGACAAGACCAGTATCGTCTGCTTTCAAGTTGAGGATCGCCCAGGCTCCCTCCTCTCCATTCTGGCGGAGATTGCCTCACGGGGCATCAACCTCACCAAACTAGAGTCTCGTCCGACCAAAACTGGGATCGGCATCTACTGCTTCGCGATCGACTTTGAGGGCCATATCGCCGATCAGGCCGTCCAAGAGGTGATCAGTGATCTCAATCGCTACTTGGGTCATGTCAAGTTTTTGGGATCGTATCCCACCTTCGCCGATCGGCATGCTCGTGCGGAACTCCAGCCAACCCCTGACCCGCTGATCAGCGAACTCCTCGGACAGATCGAAGCGACACCCTCTCACTGACCCAGATGCCCTGCCTCCCGTGCCGAGGCTCTAGTATGTTTTTGCACGCGGAGGGATGGCAGAGCGGACGAATGCGAAGCACTTGAAATGCTTTGGGCCAAAAGCCTCGTGGGTTCGAATCCTACTCCCTCCGCCACTCCCCTGCACCAAATGGTCACAACCCTCTCAAAACGAGAGAGAGCTGCACGGGGAAACCCCGCGCAGCTCATCTCACATGCTGTTGCTGGCAACTAGGCCTAGGCCCCAGAACCACCAGTAGCTGTTGCAAAATCACTCAATAGCTTCAACAAGTTCGCATACCCAAGCCCTGACCCAGGGTTATAGATCGCCCCTGGTGTGCCCGTGTAGTAGTCGTTAGTGTTGGTGAACTCGCCACTGATATTAAGGGTCTTCCCATGATACATACCTGAGTAGTAGCTCGAACCATAGACCGTGTTGGAGTCCAACGGATGGAAGGGCGAATTGGTCGACTCTGCGAACCGATAGATATTCGGGTTCCAGAATCCAATTCGGTGTCCCAATGCACTCTCGTAATCAGCGGTAACCGCGTTGAGCTGAGGTCCGATGAAACTCGTCCCACCGAAGTCCTCATAGGCGGACCCATAAACCGCCTGGAACTGAGGATCATAGGTGATGTACCCAGTCTGTGGATCTGCGTTGAAGGCCACGTCAGGGGTAGCACGGAATCCAGCATTGATGTTTCCGGTGCTGAGCGTCGGTGCCGGGTTGAGCGTAAAGCTCGTTGGAAGTACCAGATTTGTCGGAGCAATCGCCTCATAGGATGTCGGGTTGATGAACTCGTAGTCAGAGTACGTGTCAGCACCGGTTCCATCTTGATACGAAGGACTCCCAAAGAAGGTACTATAGCCCCCTCCCGATCCAACGATCAGCTCACCAGCGGCAGCGGTCTCGTTCTTTGCACCAAGAGCCTGATACATCGGCCACAGATAGTCCCATCCCCACGTCAGCTGCTTGGGGATATTGACCTCTTCATAACCCGTCGTGGTCACGGTACCAGTTTTGCTGGTTTTGGTGATGGGATAGACCTGGCTACCGGGAAGCGTGGTCCCACCCACAGAGGTGACGTATGGCGAGTCCTCAGGACTATCGACACCGAGGTTATAGGTGCCGATGTCGCCAGTTGGGTCATAGGCACCCTGGTCTCCGGAGGCGACAAAGTCAGACTGGCCTTGGGCTGCTGACTCCAAGAACGCCTGATTGAAGGCGGCAGCGTACCCTGGGGACTCCTGTGCAGCAGCAACCGCGTACTGGATCGCCGTCTCGGACTCGCCCCAACTCGCCGAGAGTGAACCGGCGACATTCTGGCTTGCACCCTCGTAGAAGGCATCGACAAAGCCGTAGTCAGTGTTTGGAGCCTGATAGACGACGATGTTGGCCTGGGGCGCAATGGCACCCGACTGCTCCACATCAATCGTGGTCTCATCAGAGCCATTATTGAGGCTCACCGCGCCGGAACCACCGTCGACATTGACAAGGGTTATCCGACTCTGGGACGCCGCTGTCGACGAGAGACCAGCGACATTCTGCCAGAAGTAGGCAGGGACCGCTGGGTCGACACTTGCGAGCGTGACGATCCCCATCGTCTGCCCCTGGCCTTGATTGCCTGCAGTCAACACTTTACTCAGGTGATAATCAGACTCGAACGCCTGGGGCAACTGCGATATCGGAGCTGTGCCGGTCGGAATGGTGCCTCCTGCAGCCATCGTCGATCCTGGGACCGCCTCTGGCTTTGCTGGAACGGAAAGCGACGCATAGGGTGCGTAGTTAGTCAACCCCAACACCGCCTCGATATTTGCGGCGAGGCTTGCTGGCAACTGTGGGTTCGTCGAGCTCGCAAATACCTGCTGCGTCTGTCCAGTAGCCCCTGTCGATCCTCCCACAGAAGCCGTCCCAGACGTTGGCACCGAATAGTTGTTAAAGAGCACCGAGAGCGCGTTCTGATATTGCGCTGCGGTGCCCTGCGAGGTCACATCGAGCATATCGTTCATGCACTGGGTTTTGATGCCAAACGAATTGAGATAGTCAATGAGTTGGTTGACATATTGTCGAGTCTGACCGTACTCCTGGGCAAACTCCTTCGTGGTCAAATACGGCCCGGTCCACCCCGCATCCACTTGACTCTGAAGCGCCGCAATATTACGACCCTTCAGGATGAACGATACGCGCATCTGCGTCGAGGTAGCGGTCGTGCCTGTCGGTGTGGACTTAGCGGCGATAGCCGGTGCAAGGCCGCCAGGAACCGTCACCTTCGGTGCAGCTTGGGCGGCCGTTAGTGAACTCGCCGGCGAAGTCACCGCCATCGTTGCAATTCCGAGCATTCCCGCTGCACCAAGCGTGACAGCATGCCTCGTAAACCTCTTCTTCAATGGAACCCCCTCCATACATGTCACTCGATACAAGATCGAGATCACCAGCGCGCCAACAACACGACGCTGTCGCAACACTATCAGAAGAGTCAGAGAAAAGTGAGCAGAAAGGTGAAAACTCGCAACTTTTCTTGCTAGTACGCCCTTACAGGCCAGATCTACTGCATGAGAAGTCGTGGCGCCTCATCGGAGCCAACCGTGAAGTGGTAGAAACTATCGACCGAACCCTCCGCCTTGAGCTCCTCCGCTGCCAAGGCGAGTCGCTTCATCGGTGAACGCGCACCACTCTGATGGGCCAAGAGCGTGACGAGAAACCCCTCACGCCGGAAATGACGCGCCTTGCTCAGTGCCTCCGCGGTCTGGTTTTCTGGCTCAAAGATGACGGTGAGTCGACGCGACCCTGTCTCTCGCAAGAGTCCAAGCTCCTCCACCAGACCTACCACCCGTTCAAAACCCAACGAGACACCACATGCGGGCGTGTCCGTACCAAAACGAGCGAGGAGTAGATCGTAGCGCCCACCTCCTCCGATCGAACCCGACCACTGAGGATGGATAATCTCATAGACCGTTGAGGTGTAATACCCGATCCCTCGAACGATCAAGGGATCAAAAATGACTGGGACATCACGGACGGAGGTAGTCACGTGCTGCTGAATGGCAGCGAGGTTCGCGATCAACTCTTTGGGCACCCCAAGGTCTGCCAAAGCCTTCAGGCTTGCAGCGTCACTCAATTGACCAAGCACCGTCACCAGGCGAGTCGAATGCTCCGTGCTGATACCTTTGGATTCGAGTTCAGCCACGACCTCGGCGACGCTCTGCTTGTCTAACTTATCAAGAGCGATCATCGCGGTCGAGTAGAGATCCTTGGGTATCTCCAGCTTGCCAAGAATAAACTCAAGAATCCTTCGATCGTTCAGATGGATCTCAAACCCTTCAAGACCGATCTTGTGTAGCGCAGAGGTGGCGGCGATCAGTAGCTGAACCTCGGCTAAGAAACTCGGATCTCCAAGTACGTCGATATCAGTCTGCAAAAACTGTCGAAAGCGCCCGCGTTGGGGTCGTTCCGCCCGAAAGACCGGTCCGAGCTGCATCGCATAGAACGGCTTGGGTAGCTTTGACTGGTTGATCGAGTAAAAACGCGCTAGGGGAACGGTGAGATCAAAACGCAGTGCAGCATCAGCGAGGTCCTCTCCTGACCCAGCGATCGCTGTGTCAAGGCGTTCACCACGTTTGAGCACCTTGAACATCAATTTTTCATTCTCACCGGCACCCGAGCTGGTCAGCGTCTCCAGGGTTTCAACGACAGGCGTCTCGATCTCGAAAAATCCGTGCTGACGATACGCTTCGCGAATAACCCCCAAAGTGTGGAGTCGGACTCCGGCTTCACCTGGCAGAATATCTCTCATTCCCCTCATCGGGCGAGGCGCTTGCATAGTTACCTCCTACCCAAATCCTAAGGCGGATATGAGGATTCCAGTCCCCTTGGCGCCATCCAACAGGAATACATCCCCCTTCCCTTTGTTGACGTTGCCAACGATTATCGTCCAATCGACGGTGATCGAACCGAAGGGGAGGAATAAATATGAATATCCGATTAGCAGCCATAGGTTTGGGCCTTGCCGGTCTGACCCTTGCCGCCTGCGGGTCGAGTAGCTCGACCACCAGCTCATCATCGAGCTCGAACAAATCTTCCGCATCGAGCACAACAGCAAAGAGTTCTAACGCCTCAACCATCACGAGTGGCGCCACCGTCGCCACCTCGAGCTCCTCTGGTTATGGCACGATACTGACCTCAAAGGCCGGCCAAACCTACTACCTCTTTACCGGCGACACCAAGGGCAAATCCAACTGCACCGGCGCCTGCGCGAAGGCCTGGCCCCCGGTGGTCGGCTCGCCGGCGGTCTCCGGCGGGGCGTCATCGAAGTTAGTCGGAACGATCACCCGGGCCAATGGTCAAAAGCAGGTGACCTATGATGGCCATCCTCTCTATACGTTCGCCAGCGACACTGGTCCGCACCAAATCAATGGAGAGGGCATCAACGCCTTTGGAGGCCATTGGTACGTTATCAGCCCAACCGGCAAAGCGATCACCTCGTCGGGTGGAGGATCAACCTATGCCTCCACAACCTCGACCGGCTCTAGCACGAGCTCGAAGTCAGGAAGCGGTTGGTAATCCAGAGGACACCGCTTACCAACTCCCCACCCCAGAGGCAAGAGAGCGACTGATCTTGGCATCTTTGCCGCAGAGAGAGAAGGAGGCTAGGCGTCGGCAACCTCTTGAAGGCGCACCGATTTATGTGCGAACAGCCAATAGACCCCCGCTGCAACGATGATGCCGGTGAACACTGAGAAATCAGCACCTCCACTCACCTTGGAGAGTGGGCCAACGAAGATGGTGGTGTTGATCGCCGAAAGGGACGCGAGCATGCCGAGTAGTTGGGCCACGATCGCTGGCCAGTGAACACCGTTGTTCGACCAGTACAGGCCACCTCGGTCCTCATGCAACGCGCCAGCATCATAGCGTCGGCGTCGCAACAGCCAATCCACGAGATAGATCGCCGTCCATGGCGCGACCCAGACGATGATGAACAGAATGAAATCACCGAGGAGGGTGTTGAAGCTGTTCGAGAAGGTTGCGTAGGCCGTCAACGCTGCACAGATAGCCGTATCGAGGACCACAGCCTGGAGGCGAGTCAGTTTGAGGCCCAACGCCTGCAGTGTCACGCCAGAAGAGTAGAGATCAAGGCTGTTGATCGCAAAGAGTTGCAAAATGGCGACTAGCAAGTAGGGCGTGAGAAACCAGGCTGGGAAGGCTTGAGGAAGCCCGCTAATCGGGTTCGTCGCACTCGGGACAAAGGTGAAGATAGCAGCACCCAGCGTCATCAAGAGGATGGAGGGGATAGCGGTACCGAGGAACACCCAGATGACCGTCTTGGACTTGGAGGCGCTGCGCGGTAGATAGCGAGAGAAGTCGTTACCATTCTCAGTCCAACCCAGCCCAGATGCTGAGATGATGACCGCGAGGACGGCAAACATGACCTGCCAACTCGCACCATGGGCCACAGAGTGCACATTTAACTTTCCGAGTGAGAGCCCAGCCATCAAGGCGAAGAGGATCAAGAACGGTACCGAGAGGATCCGCATCGTCCGAAGAATCGCCCCGTGCCCGAAGAGGGGAAGGACGAGTTGGATCAGGGCCGCGACCAGAATAAAGACGATCTTGAGTCCGGTGCCAGCATCGATACCGCCTTGATGGAACAGGGCAATGGCCGCGAGGACGATCAGAGCGAGTCCCTCGGTCTCGAAGCCAACCTGGGTCAACCAGTTGAAGAAGGAGAGCAGCTTCGAACCATTCGGACCAAAAGCCGCTCGGTTGATGGTGAAGGTCGTCGTCCCCGCATCAGGTCCTTGCAGACTGGTGAGCCCTAGAAGAAAGAACGAGAGATTGCCGATCAGGATAATACCCACCGCTTGAGCGAAGGAGAGCCCAAAGCTCATGGCCAACGCTCCGTAGACGACGTACTCGACATTGAACAGGGCTCCGGCCCACATCCAGAAGAGATCGCGAGGACGTGCCCACCGTTCTGACTCTGGGACAAAATCGATCCCGCGGGTCTCGATCAGACTCCCGGACTCCGCTACCGGAACCTCTAACGCCTTCTTCATTACCACCCTCTCCCACCAAAGCGCAACAACACCGACACCAGCGTACCGGAAGAGTCAGGCGCTCGCTGTGACAAACTGATGAACTCCTTGTGCTCTCTATGGTTATCTGCAGGCAACTACACTAAAATAGTGTTCGAAGACTATCGCCGACATTCATCCGCACTGCTTGCAAAGGCCCGCGGTGATGCTCCATGTGATCTATTGCTCCAAAATGCTCGCCTCTTTGTGGGTACGACCAAAGAGTGGATCCACACCGATATTGCCATTGCGGATGGCACCGTCGTTGGGTGGGGCACCCGAGAGGCTATCGACACGCTCGACCTCGACGGTGCTTGGGTCATACCGGGCTTCATCGATGCCCACATGCACATCGAGTCGACCAAGCTTTGGATCCCAAACTTTGTGGCGGCCGTTCTTCCCTGGGGGACCACTGCTGTAGCAAACGATCCACATGAGATGGCAAACGTACTCGGACGGCAAGGTGTGCTGGCGATGATCGACGCCGCGCAGGGACTCCCCTTTACCTTCGGTTTCTCCGCCTCCTCCTGCGTGCCTGCCTCCCAGTTTGAGAGCCCTGGTGCCCTCTTTGACCTTGAGGATATTCGCACCATCTTGGCCCAACCCAACGGGATTGGGCTGGCTGAAGTAATGAACTTTCCTGGTGTCATCGCGGGCGATCCCGATCTCCTCGCCAAGATAGCGGCGGCTGGCTCGCGCAGGGTCGATGGCCACGCCCCGGGGATCACCGGACGAGCCCTTGACGCCTACCTTTGTGCAGGAGTCGAATCTGATCACGAGATGCTGTCCTACGACGAGGTGGTCGAGAAGCGCCGTAAGGGAATGTGGGTATTCCTGCGACACGGTTCCGCGAGCCAGAACCTCGCCCACCTTGCCAAGACGGTAATCGAATCAGGCACCTCACGAGTCGCCCTGTGCAGCGATGACAGAGAACCTGATCTCATCGTCTCCCGTGGGCACGTCAATCACTGCATAGAGGTCGCCCGCGAGGCTGGTATCACCCTTGAAGACGCACTCACCATGGCCACGGTCAACGCCGCCGAGTACCATGGTTTTCGCCATCTTGGTCTCGTCGCACCTGGGTATCAGGCAGATCTCAACGTCTACACCTCCATGGAGACGCTCGTCCCCGAAATCGTCTTCCAACGCGGACAGGTCGTTGCACGCCGGGGTGCGCTAACCGCAACGCTGCATCACGTCGAGCCATCAACGGCGCTGCTCGGCACTGTGCACCTAAAGGAGCCGTTGGACGCAAATGCCTTTCGAACGCAAGTGCTCCCAGGCCAGACCATTCGCGTGATTCGTGTCGTCGAGCACTCCTTGGGAACGGGATCAGAGCTCGTCACCTTTACGAACGACGACCCAACCCTCAACCAGTTGAGCGTCATCGAGCGACATCGAGCAACCGGTCGACGGGGTCATGGCTACCTCCTAGGTTTTGGCCTTGCCCGTGGGGCGATAGCCTCGACGGTCGCCCATGATGCCCACAATCTGATGGTGGTCGGGGCAAACACCGAACAGGGGCGCCAGGACATGGCAACCGCGGCGAATCATGTCGCCTCAATCGGCGGGGGTCAAGCCGTCTGTCTTAACGGTGAGATCCTTGCTGAGGTTCCATTACCAATCGCCGGACTCATGGCCGATGTCCCCGTCGCAGCGTTGGGACAACAGGTTGCCTCCGCCCAGAACATCGTCCGCCAAACGCTCGGCTCCTCGCTCGAGGCACCGTTCATGACACTCTCCTTCCTCGGATTGTCGGTCATCCCCTCTCTGAAGCTGACCGATCGCGGCCTGATCGATGTCGAACGCTTCGCGGTGACCCCACTCATCGTTGGATAGGTCGACACCTCGTACGTTGCGCTATCGTCTGGCGTTCGGATGAAGGTACTGCCGTGCACAACACCTCGGCCCGGGCTACAGTGGATACGAGAAGGTAAAGGGGTAGCACATGCGTGATGCAGTCATCGTTGATGTCGTCCGTACACCGGGAGGAAAGCGCAATGGGAGTCTCGCCGGTTGGCACGCCGTCGATCTGGCCGCTTTTGCGATCGAAGGTCTCTTGGACCGACACTCCATCGATCCAACCACAATTGATGACGTCATCTTTGGTTGCGTGAGCCAAGTGGGTGAGCAGTCGGCGAATATCGCCCGCAACGCTGCACTCGCAGCACACCTGCCCGAGTCGGTGCCGGGAACGACCATCGATCGACAGTGTGGCTCCTCACAGCAGGCGGCGGCGTTTGCCGCTCAAGCGATCATAGCAGGCGCAGCGGATGTCATCATCGCGGGCGGAGTCGAGTCGATGAGCCGCGTGCCCATGGGCTCCTCGATGGGACAGGGACCCGGTGCTCCTTTTGGCCCAGCGCTCGCAGCTCGGTACGCTGATCGCGGTGGTCTCGTCCATCAGGGCCTCTCCGCCGAGATGATCGCCGATCAGTGGAGTTTGAGCCGCGAAGAACTCGATCGCTTCGCCTTGCAGAGCCAGGAACGTGCCTCCAAAGCAACGACAGAGGGTCGCTTCAAGAATGAGCTTTTGCCCATCGAAGTACGCGACAGCGAGGGGCGTCCAACCGGCGACCTACTCGATGTCGATGAGGGGATCCGGCCCAACACCTCCCTTGACGCCCTTGGCGGCCTGCGTCCAGCCTTCAAGGAAGACGGCAAGATAACCGCCGGCAACTCCTCGCAGATCACCGACGGCGCCTCCGCAGCCCTCATCATGAGTAGCGAGCGGGCCGAACAACTCGGACTCACACCCCGTGCCCGTTTTGTCTCCTTCGCCGTGATCGGCTCCGACCCAGTCCTAATGCTGACCGCACCGATCCCGGCGACACAACGCGCACTGGCGAAGGCTCACCTCACCCTCGACCAGATCGATCTGGTCGAGATCAACGAAGCCTTTGCGTCCGTCGTCCTCGCGTGGGCGGCAGAGCTGCACCCCGACCTCGATCGAGTCAATGTCAACGGTGGCGCAATCGCTCTCGGACATCCGTTGGGTGCATCAGGAACTCGGCTGCTGGCAACGCTGGTGAATGAGCTCGAACGAAGTGGCGGTCGCTATGGTTTGCAGACCATGTGCGAGGGTGGCGGCATGGCCAATGCCTATGTCATCGAACGGTTGGGATAACAACCGGTTCGCCCACACAACCCGTAGCTCGGGGTCAGAGTCAGCACCGTTGGGGTTGGCTTTTGGCTGGATGATCGGTTACCGATATTTGGTTGCGGCATAGAAGGATCCCGCTAAGAGAATGAGCCCACCGATCGTGTACCAGCCGGTCTGTGAGTAGGGCAATACCAACAAGAAGTTCAGGATGATCATCAACGCCCCACCGAGCGCCAAGACGATGAACAGATAGAGATATACCTGGTTTTTCCGTGACTGCGTTGGGCGAGGTTTCGGCGGAGTATAGCGGCCACTCTTGACGCGCTTCACCTTTTTCGGATTACTCACTCCCCCAGTCTAGCTACGATGATAAAGGTGCTCAACGACGTCCTCATCATCGACAACTATGACTCCTTTGTCTACAATCTCGCCCAGTACGTGGGAGCACTCGGTGCGAACCCCACTGTCGTCCGCGAGGACGTCATCGCCGAAGAACCCCATCTGATTGGAGATCCCGATGCGATCATCATCTCGCCAGGACCAGGAAGACCGTCCTCTTCGAGGGGTGGTATCGCGGTACTCAACCAGCAGACGAAGACCCCAGTTCTCGGAGTTTGCCTCGGCCATCAGTTGATTGGAGAGTTCTTCGGGGCAAGTGTGGTGCGCGCCCAGAGGGTGATGCACGGACGTACCTCGGTCATCACGCATGACGGCCAGGGAGTGTTTCTTGGGCTCCCAACCGCGCTGACGGTGACGCGCTATCACTCACTCGTGGTGGATCCAGCGACGATTCCGGCCAGTCTTGAGGTCACCAGCACCACGACAGACGGCGTCGTTATGGGACTTCGACACCGGGAACGGCCTATCGAGGGCGTGCAATTCCATCCGGAATCGATTCTCTCTGACGAAGGACTCCAGATGATCGCGAACTTCCTGGATCGATGATCTCCTCGATCTACATGCTGTGCTGTCCACCAGCGACCGAGAACGTAGGAGCCAACGTCGCGATCCTAGAGGAACAACCGGCTGCTCCAGCCCAATGAGGGAAGCTACGTGTACCAGACCATCCTTGGACGATCCTGGCCTCGGAGTCTGCCTAACCAGCCGCCGAAGGCGGCCCTGTTCCTGTTCCTCCTCCGCCCGGACCCGTGCCCGTCGACGATGTACCGCTTGAGACCGTCAAGGTTATCGAGGTATTCGGGGGTTCCTGAGTTCCTGCGGCCGGTGTTGTCTGGATCACATCACCGCTCGCTACCGTCGAGCTCGCCTGATACTGATTCTGCGAAGCGACGGTAAAGCCCGCATTCTGGAGCGCTGTCGTCGCCTGCGAAACACTATCGCCGGCGACGTTTGGCACCGCGGTGGTACTCCCGGACGAGACGATAAGGTTCACAGAACTGTTCGGTGCTACCTGAGAACCCGATGCCGGTGTTGTCTGGATCACATCGCCGCTCGCTACCGTCGAGCTCGCCTGATAGGTGACCGTGCCAACCTGCAGGCCATCGGCGCCTAACTTGTTCGAGGCAGACGCAACACTCTCGCCATCGACGTTTGGCACCGTCAGCTGTGATGGTCCGCTCGAGACCGTCAGAACGATAGTGGAACCCTTCGCCACCGATTGGCCTGCTGATGGCGACTCGCCGATCACCGTCCCCTGGGAGGCCGACGCGTGTTTGTAGTTGGTCGAGACATTGAAGCTCTTTGCCAGCAGGGTCGCCTCCGCAGTCGTCGAAGACTGGCCCTTCACGTTTGGCACCGTTACCGAGGCTGGACCGCTTGAGACGACCAGGGTCACGGTGGAACCCTTCTTAGCGCGGGTTCCGCCGTTTGGGTGCTCAGCGATCACCGTCCCGGATGACTGTGATGAGTTCTTGAACTGGATATCGGACTGCAGGCCAGCACGGCTCAGCGCCGAGGTCGCACCCTGTTCACCAGCACCGGTCACATTCGGCACCAGGACAGTCGCTACAGTTGGTTTTGGCTTCGTCGAAGACGCTAGCAGTTTTTTGCGAAAGACAAAACCTACGCCTGCCAAGAGAAGAATCACGATAACGGCGAGGATCCACGGCCAGACTCGGTGCTGTTTGGCTTGCTGCTGTGGAGGTCCACCACTGCCGACGATCGGGATAGATGAGGTGGACTGGATTGGGGTGAGGAACTGGGTCCTCGCGCTCGTCTCGGTCACGGCGCTGGACAACATCGTCGCATCGGCAACCGCCGCCATCTCGACCGTCCCTGCTCGAATCGGTCGGTCATCAAGAAAGCGGAGCAAGTCAGAACGCAGCTCGCTCGCATCGGCGTAGCGATTCGTCCGGTCCTTCTGGAGACACTTGAGGACAATGGTCTCGAGCGCCGGAGGAATCGCCGGGTTGATCGAGCGCGGAGCAGCTGGGCGCTCGGTGACATGTTTGTAGGCGACGGCGATGGGAGTCTCCGCCAAGAATGGGGCAGAGCCGGTCAACATCTCATACATGACGATTCCGAGCGAGTAGAGATCGCTGCGCCCGTCGAGATCCTCACCCCGTGCCTGCTCGGGGGAGATATAGGTGGCGGTCCCAAGCACGGCTCCGGTCTGAGTGAGATCCTCGTCATTGGTGACCGCACGGGCAATCCCAAAGTCAGCGACCTTCACCATGCCGTCTTCGGTGAGAAGGACGTTCGATGGTTTGATATCACGGTGAACGACACCATGGCGATGGGCAAAGGCGAGAGCCAGTGCGACGTCTGCGCCGATCACTGCGGCACGACCGGGTGCCACCCTGCCCGACTCGCGAATCACGTCAGCGAGTGTCGAGCCAGTGACCAACTCCATGGCGATAAAATAGGTCGAGTTCGCCGGGCCCCAATCGTAGACCGAGACGATGTTGGGGTGAGAAAGCGCCGCCGCCGACTGTGCCTCGCGACGGAAGCGTTCGACGAAGGTGGGGTTGGTTGAGAGTTCGGGAAACAGGACCTTCAGGGCAACAAGACGATCCAGGAGAAGATCTCGTGCCTCGTATACGTCGGCCATCCCACCGCGAGCGATCAGACGCTCGGGCCGATAGCGCGTTCCAAACGTCTGGATTTGCTGGTCTTCAGTCATCTCGCCCAACTTTCACAGTTTGACTCCTAGCGCTGCTGCAATCATCGCCTTTACAATGGGCCCGGCGTACTGTGCCCCCGTCGGATTCGCCGACAGCCCAGCCTGCTTTGGCACCACCACCGCGACCGCAATCTTTGGATCCTGAGCTGGGGCAAACGCCACCATCCAGTTGTCGGATTGACCCAAAATATTGGAGTGTCGCGTCAACGTCGTCTGAGCCGTACCGGTCTTTGCCGCAATCTCGATCCCCGGCAAGGCAATCCCGGTGGCCGTGCCGTTCTTCACGACCCCCACCATGAGCTGGGTGACTTTCGCTGCGGTGGAGGGAGAGGTCGCTACCTTCCATACTTTGGGTTGATAAGATTCAACCGTTGCATCTTGGCTTGAGATAATACGGGAGAGCAGGTGTGGAACCATAATGGAACCATTGTTGGCGATAGCTGAGCCAACAAGAGCCATCTGCAGCGCTGTTGCCTGATCATCTCCCTGTCCAATCGAGGAGAAGGCGAGCTGGGGAAGGTTCTGCGAGAAGAAGGATACTGGGGGAAAGGTTGAGGCAGCGGCGCCGGGAAGATCGATCGGAGGCACCTGATTGAAACCAAAGTTCTCCGCCTCTGCATGGAGGTTCGTGGCCCCGAGTCGCAGACCGATCTGCGCAAAGCCTGTATCACACGAGACCGCGAGAAGAACAGGGAGTTCCCCACCACAGACCTCGTAGGCGTAGTTGTGAAGGCGATGGGTGGTCTGCGGCAAGGCAATCGTCGCCACCGGGGGGAAGTTGACGCGGGCTAGCTTCGGATCGTGATCAAAGATCGCGGATGTCGTGACGATCTTGAAGGTCGAACCAGGGGGATAGGCCCGAGAAATCGCCCGATTCAAGAGGGGCTGTTCGGGATTCGCGAGATAGCTCTTCCACGCATCCTCCTCAGTCGTGCCGTTAGGTGACGCAAGGGGAGCTGGGTTGTAGGTTGGGTTTGACGCCATAGCAAGCACGGCTCCGGTCTGAGGGTTCAGCGCCACCACTGCGCCTTTCAGCGAACCCAAGGCTTGATACGCCGTTTGCTGGAGCTTCGACTGCAGGGTCGTCACCAACGAGTCTGTGGAGTAGCTCTTCGTCAGCAGTTGCGAGAACGAGCTCGGTGCCGCCACCTTCCCTTGGAGGTATTGGTTGTACTCATCCTCAAGCCCCGAGGTCCCGTAGATCAACGAGTAATAACCTGTCACATCGGAGTAGAGCGAGCCATGGGGATAGACGCGTTGATACTTGTACTGCGAACTCGACGGTACCGACATCGCCATCACCTGTCCGTTCGCGGTCAGGATTGCACCTCGTGGTGTTGAGAAGGCCTTGATGATCGCCGAATAGTTGCCAGGTGCCTCGGCGAGACTACTCGCCTTGACGATCTGAAGGTCATTCAACTGGAGGAAGAGCAGCGCAAAAATCATCAAAAACAGCGCCCCGACGAAGGTAATGCGTCGTCTCACCCGATACCTCCAAATGCGATTGTGGTCGAGTGGAACTGTTGGGTCGCATTGCGGACGAATTGCTTCGCCTGTGTCAGCGAACCCTCAGTAATCCTATGTTGGATCTGGGAACGCACCCCTTCAGCGAGTTGACTGAGTCGAATATTTGTCAGATCAACAACATGGGGATTGAACCACAACACTCCGCCGGGTCTCCCCTGGTAGATGGCCACTCGATCGCCGAAGGCCGCAACAAAATAGGAGTGCTGGGCATAGATATCGATCGCGAGCACCACGACTCCAGCAAAGAGGACCAGCAGGAAGACGAAGAGAGTCGCACGGATCAACGGACGCGAAATGGCCGAGCGTTCGGTCATGTTCGCAGGTAACGGTGAAGGGATCCGATTCGTCTTCAGGGACCGCTCGGTTTGGGGAACCACCTGTGGTGCCTCAGCCAAGCGTTGACCCTCCTGGGCCAACAATACCGGCTCGCGGTCGGGGTCTCCCAAGCGCACGACCACGACCGTGATGTTGTCACTGCCACCATGATTGTTCGCCATCCGAACCAAGGTATCGACCGCCTCTTGCGGTAGTTTGCTCCCTAAAACTTGAGCGATCTCTGCGTTGGTCACCTCATTGATGAGACCATCCGAACACAGGAGTAGGACGTCACCAAGCTGCAAAGGAACGCGAAAATGATCAGGCTCCACATCCAAGGCCACACCGACGACCCTCGTCAAGACGTGTCTGGCCCGATGCGTGCTTGCCTGTTCGTGCGTGATGGAACCCGCATCGACCAACTCCTGCACGTAGGTGTGGTCATTGGTCAGCTGTGTGAGGCGTCCTTCCCGCAGAAGGTACGCCCGTGAATCGCCCACATTGAAGAGGTCGGCCTGCGCATCTTCGAGATCCATGAGGGCCATCGTCAGGGTCGTACCCATGCCTTCGAGGGCAACGTCGATCGCTGCCCGCTCCAGTATGGAACGATTCGCGGTCTGGATCGCCTCTTCGGGCTCATGCCCAGCCTTCAATGATGCCACCGTCTCACTAACGGCGACTTCGGCGGCAACGTTACCACCGGCGTGGCCTCCCATGCCATCAGCGACGATGAAGACCGAACCATCTGCGTACAGTCGGTCCTGGTTCTGGGCACGAACCCGCCCTGGGTCTGTCGCCGCAGCGTACATCACCTTCACTTGGCCACTACCTTCAACGCCGTCTTGCCAAGTTGAATCACATCACCCTTCGTGACCCGCATCGGTGCTTGGACTGGGTCGCCATTGACAAAGGTACCATTTCTCGATCCAAGGTCCATCACGATCACGTGACGCCGTTCAAGATAGATCTCAGCATGTCGCTGTGAGACGAAAGTATCCTCGGCCAGCACAATCGAGCAACCAGCATCACGACCAATGAGCGCTGGCGTCTCGAAGGTGAAGGTCTTCCCCGTATATGGACCCTCCAACGCCAAGACCTTCCCTGCACTCTTGGCTGGATGTGTACCAACGGCACTGACTCTTGGTGCTGGTTCGTTCAGTGGAACGGTTACGAGATTGGTCGCCACCGTCGTTCGTGCCTGTCGTCTCGTCTCCCGCCAGACCGCACGCATCGCGAACAGAAAGAACAGCCAGATGAGCGCGATGAGCGCGTATTTCAGCGCACTGAGCAAAAGAAGCGGCATCGATTAACCCTTGTGTACCGTGAGATCCGTCGTCCCTACCGTTATGACATCTCCCGAATTGAGTTCAGTCGGTCGCGAAATCTTCGTGCCGTTTACAAAGGTGCCATTGGTCGATCCAGTGTCGAAGACCGTCACGTGACCATCCTGGACGACAATCTCTGCGTGCCGCCTAGATACCCTCGCATCGTCAACAAAGACCGCCGAGCCGGCGAGTCTTCCAATCACATGCGTTCCCGAACCGAGTTTGATCTGTGAACCATCTTGAAGCACCAGTTGACACCGGTCGGCAAAACCCTGCTCCTCGCGGAAGCCACAATCGATGTAGAACGTCCCTGACTTGAGCTCCGGATCTTCCACAATCTGAAGGTCGATCGGTCCCAGAAGTTCGTAATCTCCACCCTCCACCGTCTCTTCAGCCAAAACTCGCAGTTCGCTCTCCACACGGCTACGCAGTGGCCTCAACTCCTGCAGATCTTCGGCCGAAAGTCCGACGGTAAGCACATTCGGAGCGATACTCGACCGGACCCCGACCCGACTCGACCGTTCGATTTCGCGCACGAGTCTACGACCCAGCTCAGCTGGTTCAATGCCACGCGGACTTCCCTTGGCGAAGATTGACTCCACCACGGCCGCGATCTTACGTTCGAACGATTCGAGACCCACTCCATTAGCACTATAACCAGGAATCGATGAAAGTCGCCTTCTTTTATCCCTGATAAGTCAAGGAGTATAGCAGATTGCCATTGCACGGGTTATGATGAGTGCGCTGGGCGAGTGGCGGAATTGGTAGACGCGCAGGATTCAGGTTCCTGTGAGGGAAACCTCGTGGGGGTTCAAGTCCCCCCTCGCCCACGGTACTCCTACGCACGACAGGGCGGCTCCGATGACGAACTGGTTTCTATGACACTCCTATGTTCGCAGCTCACGTCGGTGGCACCTCGACACAACCTTGTCCTTGCCGAGCTAGGGAGCACAAATCGTGCGTCTCCACCATCGTGGTGCCTCGCCCGCGAAGCGTTGACCCTGCGCTGTTGGACGAGGGTCTGCGACCGTGTCAAGGTCGAAACCGCAGGGATCAGACACGAGCTACGGGGCTGGATCAAAACGGAGGATCCCGATGATTCGACCACCAGCGATGCTCGCATGCCGCCACCCCGCCATGACACCGATGCAACAACGTCTACAGCTTGGTTCCTCGACAGACTCTGTTATCGTCTGTGTGATCCTCTCCAGCGTGCATCCCACCCCAGCACCACCCGCATTACAACGTCGCAACCAGGGCCGCCGTCGCCACTCCTATCGTCATCACGCCGATCACCAACACGACTGCATCCAACAAGCGCTCTGACCAAGCACCCACCGTGGGAACCGAGGGTCGCCGCCCAAGGGAGAGAGGCCCCGCTACCGATGATTCCAAGCACCCATGCTCACGTACGATCCCCTACGACGCTTGGCCACCATGGCTCCTGTCAAAAGGCGATGGGGCCGCAGAGGAGGAGCTGCAACCATGAGCATCACTGAGTTCCTCCTCATCCTCGTAATAACGCTCGCCGCAGAGCTCACCGACAAATCCATGGTCGCAGCCGTGCTTTTGAGCAGACGCAATGGAGCAACAAAAACCATCTCTGCCGCCGTCAGCGCCGTCGGCCTAGAGGCCCTCATCGTTGCATTCATCGCCAACTCGATCAGGCTCATCCTCAAGGGCTCCCTCATTCACCTCGTTACCGGCATCGTTCTGACTGGCATCGGGCTGTTGCTTCTTTGGAAGGCTCTTCGCGGCGAGGAGGAAGAATCAGAGGAAGATCAACGATCAAGCAGCTGGCTAAAGATTTTTGTGATCTTCTTCCTTGCCGAACTCGGCGATGTCACCCAGGCCACAACGGCTGGCTTCTCACTGGCTACCGGTGCACCAATCTGGGTGGGCCTCGCCGCCGCACTAGGGATGGGCATCTCGCTGACGGCCGCCGTGGCACTCACGCGCTTCACGCAACACCTTTCCCAGCGTCTGCTCTATACGTTGGCAGGCCTCATCATTCTGCTCCTGGCAGGCCTCTCCTTCGTAGGGGTTGGCATCTAGGCCGTCGGGGAGTGTGCAAGAAAAGCCACCAACTCCCCCTCGTAGATGAGGGGGAGTTGGTGTGTGCCTTGGGGATGTGGATTAAGGTTTGCGGGTCTCGGCTGGTTGGGTCTCAGTTGGAAGAGGACGCTGGTGCTGCCATGGGGT
>NZ_DAHVNP010000005.1 GCF_027319265.1 Ferrimicrobium sp.
GCGCAGACGCTCATAGGTCAGGTTGTACTTCTCAGCGATGGCCAGTGCATAGGCCAGGCCATCCGCGGGGGCTCGCACCACCTTAAGGGTTCGCTCAGTCGGGTTCTCTGGCACGATCATGCTTACCATCGACACGATGGAGGGCGCGAGGGATGTTATCTCATCAACGAAAGTGACAAGGAGGCAAAGCAGGTCGAGTTGAATGACCTTCTCCAGAATCTTCGTTAGCAAGAAGCGAGCATCATTCAGTGTGGTCGAGGAGAAGATCTCATTCATGATGATAATACTTTCAGAGGTCGCTGTCATCAGCGTGGCCTGTATCCGCACTAGGTCGTCTTCGAGTTTTCCGGTCATGTTGGCTAGGTCCTCCTCGCGCTCGAAGTGAGTGAAGAGCCGATCAAAGAGAAACAGTCGGGCAGCCGAGCCAGGCACGGGAACTCCGACACTCCCAAAATGGTGCAGCTGGCCGAAGGTGCGGGCAAACGTAGTTTTGCCTCCCTGGTTGGGTCCGGAGACGACAACGACGCGCTCAATGCCGGAGAGCGAAAAATCGTTAGTGATCACCTTTTGTCCTTTGGCGACCAACTTGTTGGCCAGGGCTGAATCGAACGTGTCAGTGGCCAACACATCCTTGGACTGGCTAACCTCAGGATAACAAAAACTCAGGCCAGCGGCCCTCAACGGTTCCATGTACTCCAGATAAGCCAGGTAAAACTGAACCTCGCGTTCGAAACGCCGCACGGTAGCATCGAAGAATTTGTCGTGATGGCGACAGAACTCGTCGAGGGCTAAGAACTCCTCTGGGAATAGGCGAGCCACGAGGTCTAGGATCTGAGCTCCGACATGGTCCATGCTCGGCCAGACACGATATTGGACACGATAATCCTTCGTCGCGCCCTGCTTGAAGCGTTCGAAGGTCTTCAGCACCTCAGCGCTGTAGTCGGGATCGTTTTCGTATCGATAGACGTCAACCCGGCCACTGCGGATGCGCACGCAATATCGGATCTGGCCGAGAGCTTCCCTGAGTTGTGCAGCCTCAGTGGCGAGGCTCACGAATGCATCACATCTCGTATAGCTTGCCAGGTAATCGCCAAAGGAATGGAGACCCTGAGAGTTGACCGAGTCAGCATTGAGGTCGTCGGCCAAAGAGGTCACTGCCTGGCAATAGATGGCAATTGCATCGAGTAACCAGCCCTCCTGCTGATACTTGGACTGCATCTTTTCGAGCTGCGCCAAGTGTGAGCGGGTCTGGCGTAGCAGCTCAACCGACCCCTTGACACGCTCGAAACGTACCTTATCCTCCAGGTCCCGAAACACCTCGTGGCGGAATCGGATTGTGGTCGTATCGTATAGTTGGCGATAGAGAAGCGTGGTGATGAGATCGCGCTCCTCTCGGTCGCCGGCTATCGAGGTCACGACCTGACCAATGTTCAAGTCGTTAACAAATGAGCGATCTGTTGGTTCTGTTCCAAGCTCGTCATCCAGTCCGTGCGGTGACAGAAGACTACGATGGGGTGTGGGCGAGCCGATCATGACCAACTCACCGAGATCCTCTCGCGCGACTTCTGCCCCCTCGGCCGAACTCTTGGCACACGAAGAAAGTTCATGCTGCCTCGGGCCCGTGTCACGGTTAGTCGAGGTCATATTCGCCTCACCCGCTGGTGGAACAGCACTCGCTCACTGAACCGCTCCCGCGAAATCCCACTCTCCCCTAACTCATTGCTGCCGTCCTCGCAGGCCACTGTATATGACAAGCCGCAAAGTCTTGCGTCCTTGTAGGAGGTGATACGCCCTATGTTCTCTGCCCGCCAGCTAACCAGGAGGTCGTCGAGATCACCAACGTCCCCCCAACAAGGCTCGCTCGATGGTGCCAAGACTAACTTGACGTTAGGATTCTCCTCATCGGTCGCCCAGGACAGCAGCGCCGGCCAACTGATAGCCTGGCACCCACAAGGGACCGGGTACTCCGTGTGGAGGAACGCCTTGCCTGGATCTCCATCCTTTGCCAGCGAGTCGAGGATGAGTCCGTAGTTGGCTAGATCGGCCTTGGGCCAGAACAGGCCTCGCTCCAGGCATAGGAAACGATGGAGGTGGATGTGTCCGATCTGGCTCCGACTGTTCGCGAATACCTTGACGATGGCCTCGTTCTCGCGGTCATCCATTACCACACCACACCCTCCCTGGTGGCCCTGTCCACGGCTGCTCTTGTTCCCGACCTCCATCGGAGCGAATGTCAGCAGTGCTCTTGGTCGGGCATCCTTCCAACTTCGTGCCGACCAGCGACACCAATAGACGGAGCACCGGCGCGACTCCCATGTCTGCGCGAGTGACTCCTGTCTTAGGAATATCACGACATGCCCCTATTCCCGCCACCTAGGCGCTCAATAGGAGCCATCAGCCTCAAAAGGGCGACATCAGCGAGCTCCATCGCCGTTTTACAATACCAATGCTACCGTAAACGTGCAATCATTCCATACTGCGATGTACAACGAACGGGTGTTTGGACACGACAATCCCGAAGAACACCCGATGGATGCCAAGCCATAGAATCATTCCTAGATCGGGGAATCTCCCGAAATAGGAACTTTGGGGTGAAGGCACTTCGATACCGTATCCGTGAGCCCCGACTTCCCAATCTCGCCGCCCAAGATCATCCTATGGACTGAGAATGTTGCTGAGTCCTCCGCAGCGAACCGCTTGCAATCGGGCTCCCAGAGGCACAGTCTGTCACACGTGCCGCAGAGGGTTGCCTAAGGCAACCCTGAATTATCGGGGTCATCAACCCAGAAACCTCAGAGCGAACTTGTGAATAGTCACACGGACCTGAACGCGCTAAAACCTAACGCCATCTACCAGGTGAATTGAGGACGACAAGACCTACATACCCCACGAGACGAGAGTAGTCTAGGAGTGATAAACTGTTCGAACCAGGCGATCTCCTCAGTTGCGATGGCCACCAACCCAAGCGCTTCGATCCCTGGTCTCGGTCGACGTACCGCAGCTTCTGAATCATTATGGTTCTCGAAGTCGCTGGCGCAAAAACCTTGATGGAGTTTGGAAGTACTGAACAGATGGCAGACAACATCCGACAAACCGTTGCCGACTGCGACGCTTGCCTTGTAGAAACATCGACTTCTGCCGACACTTGACTATCGCGGTGAGAAGTAGGCTCGCTCCAAAAGTGCCATGTACCCAAGTAGCCCATACCGTCAGGCGCCTTAACTAATAGGATTTCTGTCATGTACCCCCGAAGCGAACCTTCTAGCTCACAGGTAGTCAGAGCGCCTCCCGCTGACGCCTGTGGTCTGGCATCACTCCCACATGCCGTGAAGGGCGCTGGCCGTGCGAACGGAGCCGGCTCTAATCAGCAATATCACCGCTTACTAGTTGGAACCAGTATCCATCGATTACTCGCAAAGGAGGGAAAAACCCGCTGGATCACACCGCTTGCTAGATTGACGATAACACTCTCCCTGAGATTCTCAACCGTTACTAAAGCGTCAGTACCTCCGGGGAGAATCGCCAAACCACTAAGCTGATTAGCGCCGGCGTTATTGGTGTTTGCATTCACGGGGATCTCCCCAAGATACCTATCGCGTGTCGCCGAGAATTCTAGGATATGACCAGAAAAGCCAGCTGCGTAGACAGTCCCTTGATGGGAACCAACGGCTAACTGCATAAATCCAGCAGTAGCTGCGGGAATGTCATTACAACTAAAGGTCGGATCAACCTCGGGAGTAGGGATCGTGACGGTGCCACCGGTCGCAGGATTCAGCACCGTCATGACCCCGGTTTTTATATCCGCAGCGAAGATCTGGCCGTGGGCCCAAACCATGTCGCCAATTTGAGGAACATCGTAGGTCCGAAGAACCTTTCCGTCGCGCACATCGATAGCTGTAATAACGGAATCCGCGTTACCACCTACGAAAGCGACTCTGCCATCCGGATTAAGGACCACGGCATTGCCGCCTATTGCATCCGTAAACAGCGATCTATGAGAGTTGAGCGTGTAGCCGGCTACAGCATTGCTAGCGAGCACGAGAAGAACATTGTTATTAGGCACCACACGTGCAATACGACCGCCCGGGATCGATGTGAATGACCCTGTTGCCTGCAGGGAGGAGCTATTTGAGACATAGGTAATGCCAGCAACGGTTGGCGTATAGATGCTATGAGTGATCGCAGAGTAGCCAACATAGAAGCTGTTCCCTGACGAAGTGTTCGCTGTGCCATAGTGTCCAACCTGAGTAGACCCGCGAGGAAGGGATAGCTGAGCTAAGGTCCCTGGCCCAGAACCAGTAGTCGGGGCAGGAAATGCACCAACCACCGTTGTCAATGGCGCAACGCGAGGGGCATGAGCTGCCGCAGCTACTGGGAACACACCAGACAGTGCTGCCAATGAGACAGGAAAAAGACGACCAGTATACATGTGGATTTCTCCTTAGATATTGACTATATTATACTTATAACAACTAGCGACATACCGAAGTAAGCACTCATCCTTGTCAGGCTACATGCCCAGCGATTGAGCTGTTTTGTGTTGTTCTAACGATATCCTTAAGTGACCACTATATACCCTACTTCTTACGACATATCGTGTAATCCAATTGACAAGCAGACCGCCAAGTGTTACCTAGCCCTCAGTTATCTTATCCCAACCACTTGTTCCCTATTGTCAAGGTCGCTGTGTCGGAGTAAACCCCTGTAACTGAGCAATGACTAAGCGAATCTCAAAGCTGACTCCCTCAACTGTCCCGTAGATATGACGAGGCGTACAAACATAACCAATCCGTCTCCATTGCACTCTAATGATCTTCAAGGGTTAAATCAAAGTTGGCAATACCTGAATGCAGGAAACCCACCGTCATGAGTAACACAGCATCTGATTCGCCTCGCTAGTGACCAGGTCCCCGGCGATAGCCAGTCGCAGCGCTTCCTTCATCTCATAGGCCCAACATAAAAGCAAACTTTTCGCCGCTTAAACGTCGCAAGCGGCAGACCCTGATGTTTGATCGGCGCGACAGGCAGCGAACGTCACCTTCCCACACAAACCCGAGCGGAGGCAATTCCTTACCTCTCCCATCAGTACTGCGTGCTCCAGCAACAACCAATTATTACATTGCATCAGCGTCATCCTGAGGACTCGCCGATAGCGTATTATCAATCAATCCTACAGCTCACGAGCTAACTTGCAACAGTGCTGCGCCTAGAGCGCAGCACTGTTCCTTATCTTGCGTTTGGTAAAATGCTATTCACCTTTTTCGAGCGGAATGTTACCGCAGCACCTAGTCCAACTACCATACCAAAGACAAGATGAGCAATGAAGAATGCGAGCGGAGGTACCAACCCCATCATCGGATTGATCCCAGGAAGAACGATATACACATTTACAACATATATGACCGCACCACCGAGAATCCCAGCACCGATGATGCCGAGTGCACTTCGCATCCCAGGAAGCCGATACCAGGTCGCCAGCGCGATCACTCCGAAAATAGCAACTCCAAAGATTGCTGACATAACCAGATGCAACATCGCCCCGGCTACGAGGTGCCCAGCTGTTACGGGCATAGCACTCATAACTGCGTTGCGAGCCGAGGGACTCAGGCTAGACAGGATACTGGTGACAGTGGTGTTTGTAGCATGCCCCGTCATCAATGCACCGATCATCTGAACTTTCGCCGCGGGCACGTGCAAAGCGATGAGCATCGATCCGAGATGGTACGCCATCGCACTACTAATGTGGCCACTACGTAGTACGGGGGCGAGTTGAGACATGACTGGGCCAGGAAGCTTGATTCCCATAGCCCTCATGAGAACAGGAAACATCGATACAGGAGGAGCGATCGTGTAGACAAAGGAAGCAAGACCGAGATTTAGTGGACTGAGGAAGCCCGATCCTTCTACTCCCATAGTGATCATCATCACAATGGCGAGCATCATTCCTCCAATGACCCCTGCAATAATTCCAGGCTTCCAAAGTAACCTAGCCACTGTCAGAGGGCTACCAGAGGAGGTTGGTTGTGTAACGTTATTCATAGATATACTCTCCTTGTTAAACAGAGAGGTGACCGCACAAAGCAGATCATCCTCAATGGGCTGCAAATTCCACTTCCCTCACGAATGAGATTGGACGAGAAACCCGTTCGAGAGCGTAACCATTCCAATTTCTTCGGCCTTCCAAATTGGTCGGGAGTGTTTACCACGCAGTAGGTCACTGCCGCTTTGGGTCTCGAAGATATACAAAGGTATTGCGCAACCCACGGAGTTTCCACTGAGAAGTCCCTCCTACCCGGTGGAGGGGACCAACATCACCGCGACGGGTTACACAACCGACATTCGGCGGCAAGATCAAGTCGTGCTCTGCCAACGAAGTGGACAATCTGGCGCGACTGTGCTAGCCACCCTGTCTTGTCTCTCCGCGATACCAGAACCCGAGCGCATGGTCATACAGACTGCTTAAGGCACGTAGTAGCTACAGCAGACCTTTTTCAGGAGATAGACCCAGCCTTCACGGGAGATGCCAGAAGCGTAGTAAGGTTCTGTTAGACGTCGCTATCCACCTCAAAGAACCCGGCGTTAATCACTCATAACCCGGAAACTGATCAACCCTGACTCCTAGAATCCTAAGGTCGCCAACTCCTGGAAGTCATTGACAGGTACAATGAATCTTCCATAGAATTTCCAAGAAGGATTTGTGTGGTGAGGAGACAGGAAGTAATTAAATAGAGAAAAACATCGAGCACTCCATATGGACTGAGCAAGAGGAGCAATTCACCTCAACTATGTGCTCCAGCAATATCGTAACGAGATTGCTTAGTTGCTTCGGATAACCGATGTAAGCATGCCGAGTATCCTCGGATTCACAACCGTTCGTGGGCGGAGTTCATGACGATTGGCAATCAACAATTAAAGCACTAATGTATCCCAATCAGGCTAGCCGAAACCATCACAATCAAAGCTGGTAACAAGCTTTCCGACGTCTTCCGCAAACCGGAGCTCAAATCCATAACCTGAAGATATTGGCCACCCATGTATAACATTGTTGGATTCCTCATTAGCATCGGGTCGCGTGACAACAACGAAGGCGGCAGTTAGGTTTGCAATTCGGAACTTCCCACCCTCTGACATACCACTTTGCGTAGCGGAACTCCGATCGTAGAACCGGTCCAGCCAATAGCCACCTCATAGGAACGTTTCAGACGCTTGGGAGTAATAGATGGCACGTAGAGCGAATCAACAAAGGTATGAGCATGGCGCTCGGTCGTCACCTGGTAGCGAAAACACCTGCGTTCATCAACAAGGACGACGAAATGATGTCGCTCTAGGTGAGATCGGAGTCGGCCAAGATGAATACCGTTTGGATAAGCAGGGCGGGTCTCGTGAAGCGCCGCTAGCAAACGGGCATATCGGATACGGTCACGAGTACTCAATGGAAACGACCCTGGCAGCAAGAGTGCAAGGATGCCACCAACCTTGACGACCCGAGAAATCTCACTTAACACCGCCTCCACTGGGTTAAAGAGCATCAAGGCCATCGAACACGTCAACAAATCGAACGTTCCACTGGAGAATGGCTGATGGTCAGCATCGCCACGCACTAGTGAACTCGATAACAATCTAGCCGCTTCCGCGAGTTCGCTCTGGGAACGATCAAGCCCAATCCAATGGAATCCTTTCACGGCTGCCTGGACGGGACCACTCCCGCAAGCCAGATCAAGAGCCAACTGTTTATCTCCAAGTGCAATCGAGGACACAAGCCACTGGTAAGCCGTAACCCCATCACCGGCAGTTGCCGAGCCAAGAACCTGCTCGGTGATACCGGGGTGCTGCTGGTGAAACTCATCGAGATAGCCACCCCAAGATCGATGACTCTGTAATCGGCTCGAATTAAACACGGGCCAAAACGCCAAATGGTTCAAGAGCGCTGAGGCGTTCCTTAGCGCCGTGTGAGCGACCCCACAATAGATATCGCTGTCGCCCAAGCGCTCGACGTGAAGTATGACAAGCGGATCCCCAGTCACCCAACACGACCCTGCGGCGTCGAATGCATCCCAGACTAGACGAAAGGCTCAAACCCTTACCAAACGTGCCACCAGCCGATTCCACTAACCAGTGGTGCAGCCGAGAATTGACATCACCTATTCCAGACAGACCTATCAGTCCTCCCTTCGATAGCTCACTGCCTACACGAACACGATAGAGCACGGTTCCTGACCCGCGACCCCAAAACTAGCCTCGCCAACTTGTCCGGCGACAAGTACGGAGCCGGGAACCACAATCACTCCCCGGCCAAGCAGGCAGGATCCCTGACTACGCCTTTACGCCTCGTCCAACCCGTAAGTCAGATTCCGGATAACAACACGCTCTAGACGCATCAAGAAATCCCCAAAGGTTCTTCTTTATTCCAAGGAATACTATGTTCACCCGGGAGGTTACGTCACCATGGATCTCGAAGCTGATGAAAGCACTACGGCGTGTGGACACCCACATTATGCGTTTGCTCGTTATGTAGTGCCCGAGATAGAAGTTCTTGGTCGTGTGGCACTCTCAATCACCCGAAATCCGGCCGACGCTGAAGACTTGGTCCAGCTCACGCTATTGAGCGCCTACCAGGCAATTGAACGTTTCGACGGAGCACATCCTCGTGCATGGTTGTTTACGATCATGAGGAACGCTGAGGTCAAACGTCATCGTCGAAGACGCCCACAATTGCTTCGCGACCCTGACCAGGCATCGCGAGTTGAGGCTGAGGATCCTCGTGGGGGGACTCTCTCGACCGAAGAGGTGGTCATCGGTAGAGAATTCGATGCCGAGATCATGCGTTGCATAGCTGCACTCAGCGAGCAGGACCGTCAAATTATTGAGCTTGTTGATATTGATGGACTCACCTATGCCGAAACAGCAGCCATCATTGGGATTCCAATTGGGACAGTTATGAGTCGGCTCCACCGTGCGAGAATGCGAATTCGCAAGCGCTTGACACTTGCAGGCCTTGCACCGAAGAGGAGGATGTGATGAGCAAACCTTGGAAGATGATTGCCGAGAGGCGCTACTGCTTTGCAACAATGAGAGTCCTACAGGACTATCTTGACGGTGCACTCGATGATGCAAGGGCTGATCAGGTAGCCCGGCATCTGGACGATTGCCGGCGTTGCGGGCTGGAAGCTGAGGTCTACCAGGAGATCAAGACCGCCCTGAGCAAGCAGGAGATGTTACTCGACCCCCAAACGGTACAACGCCTTCGCAACTTCAGTGATCAGCTGATCCGAGAAGGCGCGTCAAGCCAAGACGAATCCCATGACTGATGTAGCTCGCGGTCAAGACGTCAGGTCGCCTCTTAAGTCACAACCCTTGACTAGTAGTGGCCGAACGATCACCAGAGTATGTGATCTCGTGGTTATCGGCGGAGGCGCAGGAGGGCTAGCAGCGGCACGCGCTGGTGTGGCTCGTAGACTCACAACCGTTCTGGTCTCCGATGCACCCTTAGGGGGAGACTGCACCTTTACTGGTTGCGTTCCATCGAAAACCCTCATAGAGGCGGCGTCACGGGGTGACACTTTTCGTGAGGCAGCGTCCAGAGTCCAGGAGACCATAGCCCAGATCGCGGGAGGTGAGGATGCTGATGTACTTCATGAAGAAGGTGTCGACGTGGTCGAAGGGTTTGCTCGTTTCTGTGGATCACACGAGATTGCCGTAGGATCGCAAAGATTCCGAGCCCAGAAGATCGTGATCGCCACTGGATCAAAGCCTTCCATCCCTTTGGTACCAGGACTTCGTTCAGTTCCCTTTCTCACGAATGAGACGGTTTTCGCACTGAATGCATTGCCACCTTCTATTGCAATTCTTGGCGGAGGAGCGATTGGGTGCGAGATGGCTCAAGTTTTTCAACGCTTCGGCGCCGAGGTCCACCTCATTGAGGCTGAGTCCCGACTGTTAGCCCGAGAAGAGCCGGAGGTAAGTGCCGTCTTGGGGCGATGCTTCTCCGATGCGGGAATTCATCTACACCTTGGCCAGCATCTCGAAAGCGTTCAACAGACCATGCCAGATGGTCCTGTTGAGCTGAGGCTGTCGGCGGGCAACGAAGTCGTGCGAGCCATGGCCTTGCTCGTCGCAACAGGTCGGCATCCCAGAACCGATGGGCTCGAGTTGGAAGCGGCTGGAGTTGCCCTCGATGCTCGCGGATTTGTAAAGACCACTAGCAGTCTTGCAACTACCAATAAGGATGTCTACGCGGTCGGAGACATCAACGGTCGCCTGGTGCTGACCCACGCTGCTGACGAAATGGGGAGAGTCGCAATCCACAATATCACCAACCCTGTTGGAAGGCTGGGTGGGCGGTCCTTCAAAACCTCATCTATCCCTTCGGTCGTCTTTAGCGATCCCGAGGTCGCTCGCGTAGGATTAACCGAAACAGAAGCCGTGGTCCTTGGAGGCAGAGTGGCGTATCTCCCAATGTCTGAGGTAGACCGAGCCATAACCGCCAACCGCACCGAAGGTTTCATCAAATTGATCGCCGGCCCACGGACGTTTCTCCGAAACGCTGGAGGAGGACGACTACTAGGGGCGACCATCGTAGCGCCGAGGGCCGGGGAGATGATTCACGAGGTCGCACTTGCATTGCAATTGGGTGCGTTCACTGGTCGCTTAGCACAGACCGTTCACGCGTATCCTTCCTGGTCAGCTGGTATTCGCCAGGCGGCAGCTCAGTTCTTTATGGAGATCAACGGCAGAACAGCCTTTCGAGCTACGCATCGCTCATAACGTTGCGATCCATCATCTGCAAAACTCACTCGAGGAGCACATCGCCCGCGAATACCCTGTCGGAGCGCCTATTGATCAACTTACCATCAAAATTACAGGCACCACGAGAAATGCCTGGAAGTTTCGCGAACCCAAGGGGATTCCACTCTTTGGGCAACCCGAGAGTCTGCTGCTACGTTTTCCGTTGCTTAAGCCCTCCGGTCTGTGGTTGCAGAGACAATTGAGCAACATGGGAGAGAAGGGTGTTATGGGGGTTCTGACACATCAATGGAGCCGAATGAAAAGCTGGTTCAGGGAGGTAGAGCGATCAACTCGGCCGATAGCCGACGACACTAGAGAGGCACTCGCCGCTAGGTGGGCTGCGCTGCCAGGTCATATTCGTACGGATTCTCAAACTCTGGGCCGAATGGCTGTTGGCTGCGAAGGGACCCACGGCGTATTCCCGCGCTGTAATTTTGCGTGTACCCCGTGCTATCACTCAGCCCATGCGAACCAAGTGCGAGTCGACGGTCCTCATACACTCGCCGAAATCAAGCGTCAGATGGCCCACCTTGCTTCGGAGCGCGGCCCCCATGCTCACGCTCAACTCATCGGAGGCGAAGTTACCCTCCTTGAGCCGAATGATCACGCCAAGGCGTTGCTGATCATGCGTGAACACGGCCGAGAGCCAATGAGCTTTACCCACGGCGACATGGACTACTCCTATCTCAAGGCGCTAGCGATTGGAAGTGATGGTCAACCTCGTTTCAAACGACTTTCATTCGCGGGGCACTTTGATACGACCATGCGTGGTCGGCGGGGCCTTCGTATCCCGACTTCTGAAGCTGAGCTCAATTCCTTTCGTCAGGCCTTCTGCGATCTGTTCAAGAGACTTCGCCGAGAGTATGGGGTGAAGTACTTCCTCGCACACAATATGACGGTGACCCCAGGCAATGTCGACGAGATTCCTGATGTGATCCGTGAATGCAACTCGATGGGCTTTAACATGATGTCGTTCCAACCGGCAGCCTTTGTCGGCAACCCACGTCGTTGGAAAGAGGACTACACTCGCCTGAACGCCGATTCAGTCTGGACTCAAATTGAAGCCGGCGCGGGAGTTCGACTGCCGTTTCGAGTGTTTCAAACTGGCGATGAACGCTGCAATCGGTCAGCTTTCGGATACTATCTCGGTAAGCGCTGGTTTCCCGTTCTCGACGAAGACAATATCGATGATCTACAAACTCGGGATGAATTTTACCGATACCTCGGTGGCGTTCATTGGGGGGCGCCAATTGCTCTGCTACTTCCAAGACTTGGAAGAGTCGTTGTCCGGCACCCACACATGGTACTCGTTGGCATTCGTTGGCTATGGCGCCGGATCCATCAATCTGGAGGACTACTCGTCGTAGTTCGGGCCCTCCTGCAGCACGAGGTGCGTCCAATGACGTTCGTCATGCATCGCTTCATGAATGCCGAAGACGTCCAGCCTGCCTGGGAAATGCTCAAGCGAGGGGAGATGAGCACCGACCCACACATTCTCGAGACTCAAGAGAGGCTCCAGTCGTGCTTCTACGCAATGGCCCACCCCGAGACTGGGGAAATTGTGCCAGCATGCGTCCAACACAGCGTTCTCGATCCAGCAGAAAACAGAGAGCTGGTAAAACTCCTACCTCTTCCAAGACGGAGATCGACCGATTCAGACCTTTCGGCAACGGCAAAGGTGCGACAATGATCGGTATCATCTCAGGTTCAGGAATCGACCAGTGGCCAGGCCTCATCGACCGTCAGATTCATCATGCTACAACACCCTTTGGTAGTGTCAACGTGACACTTGGTACGGTAGAAGACACAGTGGTAGCACACGTATCTCGCCACGGACCATCACACGAGCGACTCTCGCATCAGGTGAACCATAAGGCTAACCTCTCCGTCCTCATCGATCTTGGAGTGACCGCCGTTATCGGCTGCACTGCGTGTGGAGCTGTTCAACCGTCAATCGAGCCCGGTTCGCTGATCGTCTTTGACGACCTTTACTTCGGGTCAAATCGGATGCCAGACGGCAGCTTATGTACTTGGTTTGACACTCCGGGACAGAAAGGTCGCGGGCACTGGATCTTTGACCACCCTTTCTCTGATGACCTTCGGAGCTCACTCATCAACGCGGGCAAAGAATTCAAATCAAAGATCCTGACAAACGGGGTCTACGGACATGTGGATGGCCCACGGTTCAACTCTCGAACAGAAATCAGTGCCTTGGCGGCCTGTGGCGTGACTGCGATCAGCCAGACTGGCGGACCAGAGACAGTTCTCGCTGGAGAGGCCCAATTGCCCTACGCCCTCGTTGGATACGTCACCGATTATGCCAACGGTGTCGCCAACGTCCCCGAACCGATCGAAGCACTAGTAGCACGGATGCGGATGAGTGCAGACCGCTTCGCCGAGTTGCTCCATGCCGCACTACCCCTCGTGAACGCCCACACGCCCCAACCCGCTGGGGAGGTCTTTTGGGTGGAATCATGAGCGCTGCTCCAGCTATTGCGATCATGGCAAAAGCCCCTCGACCTGGCCAGGTAAAAACTCGCCTTGCCCCAATACTCAATGACATCCAGCTCGCTGAGCTCCAGCGGGTGCTGATTCACAACGCCATGCAGCTTGCGCTAGAGGTTGCCCCGATGAACACTTACCTTTGCTTCGACCCCCCGGAGTCCGGTCACGCCTTCTCCACCTTGTTGGACCCTCAAATTCATCTCGTCGCCCAGCGAGGCGACCACCTTGGACAACGCCTCATGGCTGCAGCAAACGATGTCTATCGACGAACATTTGGACCGCTGATAATCATCGGTACCGACATCCCTCTCATAACTGGACAGCACTTACGCCATGCCTCATCAATGCTGAGTTCTGGTTTCGACGTCGTGATTGGCCCAGCACTCGACGGTGGTTATTACCTGATCGCGATGAACCAGTTAGAGCTTTCAGTCTTCGACATTGACCCCACCCTATGGGGAGGACCAGACGTTCTCGAAGCGACTCTAGCAGCAGCGAAACGATTCAGACTCTCTGTTGGGCTTCTTGCCCCATTGCGTGACCTCGACACCCCCAATGATGCTCTCGAACTGATCAAGGCACCAACCCTATCGCCAGAGCTTCGATCCCTGTTATGTCAAGCAAAGCCGATATCACGAGGGACTCATGTCAGTTTGTGATGTCCAGGGCGCAGAGCGCAGGTCGTCTCCGGTGATCTCCATCATCATTCCCACCCTGAACGAGGAGAAAACCATCGGGGCACTCCTCAACCACCTACACCAGATCTGTCTGGGGACCGAGCTCATCGTCGTCGATGGTGGGTCGACAGATTCAACCACCACCATTGCAGCGCAAAAAGCTCGCGTTCTCAGCTCTGCCCCAGGTCGTGCGCACCAGATGAACTGTGGGGCCCAAGCTTCCTCAGCACCAGTCCTATGGTTCATTCACGCCGATTGTTGGATTGATCCAAATGCTCTCGATCAGCTGCGCGAAGCCCTGAGTCATCCCGATATCATCGGAGGTGGGCTTACGTTGCAATTCGATTATCATACGCGAGGTCTTGATTACCTGGCATGGAGCTCGACACGGCGAGCACGATATCTTCATCAAATATTCGGCGACCAGGCACTTTTTGTGCGCCGTTCCGTCTTCGAGCAATTGGGCGGTTTCCCAGAGCTTCCAATTATGGAGGATCTTGAGTTCTCTCGACGACTAACTCGCCAGGGCAGGCTCGTCGTACTTCCGGCTGTCTCCATCGCCTCCTCGCGCCGATTTCTCGAACATGGCACTTGGTCGATGATTGTCTTCATGCAACTCCTCAAGGCTTGCTACTTCCTGGGAGTCCAGCCAGCTAACATCGCCCGCTGGTATCAGCGTGGACCATTCTGGACCTTGCTGATTCCAACGAAGAAACGAAGCCGAAAGGTAACCCAACCTGCGTTGGGCATCGACATCCAAGAGCGAAATGACCATCGTCAGGACAACTTCGGTCGAACCGCTATTGAAGAGAATCGGGATCGTGAGCAACCGACAACGGAACGGGCTGAGCCGGTGAGGAGGGACCAGTGACAACACGTCTAACGCCGCACGAGACCGGAGCTCGACTCGACCGCCTGGCCTGGAGCCCGATGCACACCACGATTTTGATAGCCCTCGGGGCTGGGTGGCTCTTCGATTCCTTCGAGGTTCAAATGTTCTCGAACGCCATCGGCCCGCTTGGTACCTATTTCCATGCGACCGTCTTTGAACAGGACGCAGTGCTCGCTGTGTGGCTTGGAGGTATCCTATTCGGTGCGTTACTCGGCGGGCGTCTCGCGGACCGGTTCGGTCGCCGTCGACTCTTTCTCTGGACCTTGCTTTGGTATGCAGGCTTTACCGTCCTTACTGGACTCAGCCCAGATCTGACGGCAGTCTATGGACTCCGCTTTCTTGCAGCTCTCGGGGTTGGGGCGGAGTATGCCATCGTCAACGCTGCGATTGCCGAGTTCATACCAGCCAGAGTCAGAGGCAAGGCAAACGCCATAGTCATGAACTTCTGGCCCGCGGGAGCAATCGCTGCGGGCCTACTAGCGTTCTTGGTGCTCGATACATTTGCGATTGCCGCGGCTACCTCGTGGAGATATCTTTTCATCTTCGGAGGTGCGTTAGCATTGTTGGTCCTCCTGTTCCGGCGGCGCATCCCTGAGTCCCCACGATGGCTCGTGTCCCAAGGTCGCACGGTCGAAGCGCAACAAATCCTACGTAGTTTCGAAGCATCATGCGGTGGATCGGCACCACTACCGCTACACCAAAACCTCGACATCGACCAACTCCGGGCACCGGGTCAGCTGGGTGCGCTCCGTGAACTGCTCACTTGTTACCGCTGGAGACTTGTGCTTGGTGCTACGCTCGACCTCTCGGAAGCTTTTGGTTATTACGGTATCTTCGCGCTGCTGTCAGTGGTAGTCCTTCACCAGGTCCACATCTCGGATCGTTCGATGCCTCTGTTCTATATCCTGGGGAACCTAGGAGGTCTAATCGGCGGACTCATCATGGCCCAAGCATTCGACAGGGTTGGACACCTCCTGATGGTCGCTATTACCTACCTCTTGGCCGCCGTAGGTGTCATTCTTCTCGCACTCGCCACGTCGAGCCACGATGCTCATCTCGTTACAGCAGCTTTTATCGTTGCCAATGCGGCCGGCACCGCTGCTTGGACCTCCGCGTACCCGACTTTCACGGAATTGTTCCCTACGCATCTCCGTGCCGCCGGGGTTGGGACGTCGGTTGCCATCGGGCGATGTGGGGCCATCATCGGCACGCTCTACCTTCCGGTGCTGGCAGTCGAGATTGGAACGACTGCCTCCTACTCATTGGTGGTGGGGTTCTGGCTCCTCGGGTTCCTCGGCACCGTGGCCTACTCCCTACTTGGAGGGATCGAGCCATCACGCCGATCTCTTGAGGAAGTGGTGAACCGGGTCTCAGGTTCAACGTCTAAGAAAGGTGACCATGAACCATCAGAGCTCTGATTTGAAGGCTAACACTTTTGATACTAGTCATCAGCTCGTACCCCGAGAGAAGTCCAACTCTTACCGCGTTGCCGTCTGCGGAGGACCATATGCCAATCCCTACGCGCTCTCGGCTTTCATCGCCGACGCCAATCAGCGAGGTTGCGATCAACTGTACTGCCTAGGTGATCTCGGTGGCTTTGGCGCTGAAATCAATGAACTCTGGCCCCTTCTGAAGGCAGGAGATGTCCAGTGCATAGCGGGCAACTATGACGTCGCGATTGCTCGTGGGGACGCCGACTGTGGATGTGGCTACCGGGATCCCACTGATAATCACTACGCAAACCTTATTTACGACTACACACGAACACACACCACGCCCGATTTTGCATCGTGGATGAGAACCTTGCCCACAGAAAAGAGATTCGACCTTGGGGGGTGCGATGTCCATCTTGTCCACGGATCGACCTTGGCGATCAACGACTTTTGGTGGGAATCCCTATCCGATCAGGAGCATCAGCGCCGAATCGAGGCCAGCGGGGCCCCAGTCATCTGCTGTACCCATTCTGGCCTGCCATGGCAACGACACTTTGGACAAACACTAGTAGTCAACGTTGGCGTCCTCGGCAAACCTGCTAACAACGGCCGCCAGGAAGTTTGGTACGCGGTCATCGAAGTAATTGATGGTGTCGCTAAGGCAACGCTTGTCGAACTTCCCTATGATTGGCAAGCCCAGTCCGCCTCGATGCGCAAAGCCGGAATTCCTGAGCTCTTTGTGTCAACGATCGAGACCGGATGGTGGACGACCTGTATCGAAGTATTACCCCCGGTTGAGCGCTCGCAAGGGAAATACCACCTGTATCGTGCCTCATTGCTAGAGTCTTTCACACCGACTGGGGGAACTTGGACCGATGAAGATAATCCGACACACACTCCGCGTATCGGAGTCTCTTCTCGTCCAGAATCCATTGTAGATGAGCTACCTGTCGCTCCACTCTTTGGTAGCGCGTACTTCCCACGTCGACTATGGATCTACACGAACTTTCACTGCAATCTCGCTTGTGACTACTGTGCGGTCGGGTCCTCTCCACGCGCCCTTCCCCGCGCACTTTCGATTGATCGATTCCACGAAATAGTCGACGAGGCGCAATCAGAGGGCTTCGAAGAGATCTACCTCACTGGAGGAGAGCCCCTCCTGCGTGCCGATCTCACGGAGCTTCTCCGATATAGCACCGCGGTGTTGCCAACCGTTCTGCTCACGAACGCTACGATTGTCCGAGGCACGCGCTTTGAAAAGCTCCGAGAGTTTGCTGGCAATCCGAATCTCGTGATCCAAACGTCCCTCGATGGCGCTCGCGCTGAGACTCACGATTTCCATCGTGGGAGGGGGAGCTGGGCGCGAACGATGGAGGGTATCCATTGTCTCACCAGCCTCGGCTTGACCCTCCGTGTAGCCATGACGGCAACGCCTGAAAACGAAAATGAAGTCTACGACGCGGAGCGCCTACTCGTTGGGGCAGGGGTGGCAGCCACCAACTTCCTGGTCCGACCACTTCTTCAACGAGGTCACTCGACCTCGGGCCTCGAAATCTCTGACGTCTCTACGGTTCCAGAGCTCACGGTTGCAGAAGATGGCCTCTACTGGCACCCAGCTGGTGCCGACAAACGCACGAGCCCGGACATGGTGCTTGCCCCTCCTGACTCGACACTCCAAAACGGCAAGCGTCTGGTGACCCAACGCTTTCTTGCCGCCAGACTTGACGACGGGAGCCTACCGAGACCCTATCGCTGTGCCGTATGAGTCCGAACGCAGTCCCCAAACCCGCCACGTCCTCCTGCTAAAGGCCGTGCCGGAACGGCCCATATTCCAGCTCGCGCAAGCTTCGACGATCGCACCCGCAGTTACCAAACCGGATCCAAGGGAGATCTGAACCAATAGAAGAGGCTACCCGCCGCTGTCGCAATTGCCGATCTAAGCCCACCTGACCCGACTTTCGCAAGTTCTTCCCGAATCCATGTCCATCCTGTGGATATCTTGGGGTGTAGAGGGGTATCCACAGGGTGGTTTTGGAGTATGGGCAGGTGGGATACTGGGTGGGGTATGAGTGGTTTTTTCGTGTAGTGTCCTAACATTGTAATCAGTTCGTATATTTGGCCTGATCCATGTTCACTCACTGGTAGCATCTGGGCTATGTATATCAGAGCCGTCGATACCAAGACCAAGACGGGAAAGACCTATACCAAGTATCAGTTGATCGAATCCTACCGGAGTGAGAAGGGACCGAGACAGCGTATTATCTTGACACTTAGCGACTTTGATCTCGACAAGCCTCTCTGGCCAGCGCTAGCGAGAGCAGTGAGTGAGCGCCTTAGTGGAGCAGAGTCGATCTTTGCCGAGGATGAGAGGGTCAAGCCCTACCTCGATGCGATCCTTGCCAAGTTAAGCGTCAAGTCTGAGATTGGGTTCGCAGATGCTAGAAGGGATGAGAGTGCAGACTATGAACGCATCGATCTCACAAGTGCCAACCACACCAAGGTAAGAACCCTTGGGCCAGAGCTCGTCGGTTGGCACTTCTATGATCTCTTGGGCTTTGAGAGGACCCTTCGCCTCGCTGGTATCAAAGAGAGCGACTTTGGTCTTAGCCGGGCGGTGATACTCGCTCGTCTCATTGAGCCAGGTTCTGACCTTCGCACCCATCGCTTTATTGTTTCTAACTCCTCACTAGCTGAGCTGTGCACAATCGATGTCGCCAAGCTCGCCAAAGACAGGGTCTATCGAGTAGCCGATGCGCTCTACAAGGGTAAAGAGATAATCGAGAGGGAACTCTTTCGCTCCGAGAGGACCCTCTTTCCGACCAAGGAGACCCTCTTTCTCTTTGACCTGACCAATACCTACTTCGAGGGTAACGCTAGAGCCAACCAACTAGCCAAGTACGGCCGTTCCAAGGAGAAGCGTTCTGACTGTCCACTGGTATCACTGGCTCTGGTCGTCGATGACCGGGGTCTACCGGTCTACTCCGAGATCTATGAGGGAAACGTTGCAGAACCAAGGACCCTCGCTGAGGTACTGACTCACCTTGGTGAGTTGGGGAAAGATGATCTCTTCTCTCCTACTATCGTCATGGACCGTGGGATTGCAACGATTGAGAATATAGCTCTGTGTCGTTCGCGCAACCTTGACTACGTCATCATCGAACGGGCGAATCGAGCTCCTCGCTACCGTGAACACTTCACCTCCATGGAGGGCTTTAGCGAGCACAAAGACGCCAATGGCTCCCCGGTCAGATTGAAGAAGCTGAGCCAGGGTGAGGTGAGCGTCGTCCTCTGTTCCTCAGCTGGGAGACGGGACAAAGAGAGTGGGATCACTACCCAAGCCGAGGGGAGGTTCCTAGCTGATGTGACCCGCTTGGAGAACTCAATCGCTAAGGGGTCAATACAGCGGACCCAGCTTATCTCAGAGAGGATCGGGCGTATCAAGGCCAAGTACCCAAAGATAGCCGCCCGTTATGACTTCGTTCTTGCCTATGGCGAGGACCAGGGCAAGGTCATCAACCGGCGTCGAGTCGATCGGGTGACCAAGCTCACCATCGAGCCAAAGCCCACCAAGGATCGAGATGACTCCCTCCTTGGTGCCTATGTGATAGAGACGACCCATAACCACCTCGATGAGGAGACGATCTGGGGTCTCTATATGACCCTGACCCAGGTCGAGAACGCCTTTCGGTCCTTAAAGAGTGATCTAGGTCTTCGTCCCATCTATCACCAGTTAGCCACGAGATGTGCAGCACATCTGTTTATCTCCGTCCTTGCCTATCATTTACTCTCAGCTATTGAGCTGACCCTGCGCGCCCAAGGTGATACACGGAGCTGGAAGACGATAAAGGAACAGGTCTCCCCCCACGTGAGAAGCACCCTCATGCTCACCAACGACCAGGGGGTGGTGACTCACCTTCGAGTCTCCTCCGTTCCAGAGCCAGCCCAGCGCGACATCTATGCCCTCTTAGGTGTCAGGGATCCATTACGGAGAATCAAGACCACTGCGGCTCATTTGTAGTGTCCAAGCTAACCTTCCCTGGTCCATCTACCTGGGGAGATGTGGGGTTGTTGCGAAAGTTGGGCTGATGAAAAGCAGCTCTCATTTCAGACTTGAATATCTATTGTCCTCGCCACACGAGGCGACGAGAAGCAATTATCACACATGTTGAGTCCGACCCCCCAAAGCCCGTTGCCAAAGTGATACCCACGCGAATTGTAGCGCGAACCGATCCAATCAGCAGCGCGGGGCGACCCAAGAAAGAGCGGGGCAACTCTCATTCCCCGGCTCAAGTGAGGGCAGAGGGCGTCATCCACCTCCGCAGAACACGAAACTCACCCGGTCCCATACACCAGAATCGAAAGCAGCCTGAATTCTGGCAGTCGAAGGGTTGCCAGGGCCCGACTGGCTCTACCTCAATCGGGTTGCCAATAGTGTTCCCACCAAAAGGCATCTATTCCCGTTAGACAAGTTCTCGCGAATACCACCTGCAACAGCGTCCAACAATTTCCGGCCATCACTTGTCTGCCAAGGTGCTCAGACTTTTCATCCTTTGGCTATCCGCGTCCAGTGACACATCGCTTTGCAGGCTCGCACATTCCACAAGATCCGAAAGGTCAGGAGCCCCTATCGCTCAACCGCCGGGGTTGTAATCGCCATTTAGTTCATAAAAGCTACCACTATACCAGCAGCTTGACAGCTGGCAAGCGGTCTTGATCCCTCCAAAACGTAACCATAGGCCACCGGACTAAGCCGCAAATCATCATCCACGAGACCCGCGACCTCAGCTACAGGTCACTTCCAGGTTCCAGGACACGATAGGTTAGCTCGGCATCACCGTCACCAGCGTACCAATGTGCACCTGGGGATAAACAACGCCCGCCGTAGGAATCGGGAGTTCGACACAACCAAGGCTCTGGGGGAAGCCATAGGCAGCCCGTGGAAATCCGTGAACCGCCTCAGAGCCAAGGAAGTAGTTGATCCAGTGCACCAGATCGTGGTAGTGAGTGCCGTTAGGGTTAGTGCCACTCATGTAGTTCTCCTTAAAGCGAAGATAGATCGGGAAGGTGCCATTCGTGGTCTTTAGGCCTGCGATTCCGGTGTTGGCTGGTGAAGTCAGCACCACTTGGCCATTGACCCAGAGGTAGAGCGTCTCAGGTCGTTGCTTTTGGACCTGTATCCAGGCGTAGGGGTGAGGGTCGACTTTGTTATGAATGACATCTTGGATGAGAGTTGGGAAGAGCAAAGGATTCGCCAACTTATTGTTATAGTTCAGACTGTTAAAGTCCTCGAAGGCCATCGCCGCACCCTCGGTGATGACATTAGCGTTCCCCGCACTCCAGAGTGAGGTGAGCTGGGTTGGCATTGTCCACTTCCAGTTAAACGACCCCTGAGGCGGATTGGCGAGGGCCTGTATCTGGGCAGCTTCGGTGTTAGGGACAGTCGTTGGCGAACTAAACGAGACCGGCAGGTAGCCTAGCTGGGCGAGGAGCTCTTGGAGTCGCAAGGTCGGTATTGGCCCACCACTCAAGGAGAAGGTCGCTCCGGTGGTGCCGAGAGCACCAGTAGGGCTGACGAGAGCGATAGGGGCGGGAGTGGTCATGGTAAAGGTCTCGGTAGGCCAGAAGTCACCGGCCGTTGGGGTAAAGGTCAGGGTGTAGGGAGTTGGTTCAGCCCATGATCCCTTCACAGGGTCAGATCCTTGGATCGTAGGCGCGATGGTCGGAAGTTTGGCTCCGAAGGCCTTCGCCACCGGCACCGAGAGGGTGATCGTAATAGTGGATTCGGGCTCGAGGTTGGTCAAATCGGGGTTGATAACCGCCTCAGGTGTCGTCCCAGAAGCCCGGAAGAAGACCATGTTAGAACTCGCCGGGAGGGTCTCCCAGGGGTCCGGAACCGCTGCGACTTGAAGGGATCCGGCCGCAGCGGAAGTTGCCCCTGGCAAAGAGACATGAGTGCTAGCTCGATCGAGTTTTACGTACTTAGTGGAGGAATGATACGAGTAGGCCACCACCGAGACGGGGTTTGAAAAGTCCGACTGCACCGCTTGACCCGACGCGGGAATCGCGACGGGATCGAGAAGTTTGGCGCGCGGAGTGGTTCCCTTAAACGTCAGGGTGGTTTGGCGGCCAGAGATCCAAGAGATCCAGGAGGGACGTCCGAGAGTGACCGATACGGTGAAGGGAACGCCGGTTGGGAGCTTGTGCGACGGAAGCACAGATGAGCCCTCGAGTTTAACCGCTATTGGCTTGCCATTGGCAATAGCACTCAGGTGTTCAATCGGCTGGGTGGCGCCCGAAGTACTGACCTCGGCTAACGACGTGTATGAAGATTCTAACGAAGCTGTAGGCCAATTTAAGGCTAACAGGACACCGATGACAATCAAGAGGCCACCCAGGGCACCGCCGACGATACCAAGAATCCGCAAACCTCCAGGACGAGTCCTCCCCGATTTCCTATGCCTGATACTCCTCGCCAATCGGCACCTCCCTCGAACACCTGATCACGGCAATATACCGTCATCGAAGACTCAAGACTTAACTGTCACAACGTCACGCAGAACGCGCTTCGTTCAACATGGAGCCCAAAAGCTACTGGAATTATTCCGTGGTTCTGCATAATTACGGTTCATCAGCGCAAAACATCCACATCGAAGTTGGCATCAACCTTGGGAGACCGTCGTCCCAACCTGGCGCCCTCAACTGAATGAGAGGGGCCTTCCAGAGCCCTCTTACAATCCAGTGCCATCACCAAGGAGGCGCTCCCAGCTCCCGAAAAGTGACGGCCTCACCATCAAGCCTTGCCCATTCACCACTCCTTAGAGGCACACCAAGCTCAGCTGAATCCGCTTGCAGTGCCACTCTCTGGCCCGCAAGGCCCGCTGCCAGCTAGTCCGACTTCCCTCATCGGCAGTCACCATCGAACCGAACCAGTTGTACAATCCCAAAACTCGACGATCCAGAACCTCACCGACGAAGCAACTTCGCTCACGACAGTCGGTGACGCACCCCACGAATGAACCAGAAAATTACAAGGTTGACTCCATCCAAGGCCCAGCTTGCCCCAACATGGCCCACCCCCTCCGCTGCGAAGCTAGCGACGACCAGCAAAGCGACGACCATCCATTGGAACGCAGCAAGCACCTGGTCTCTCTTAGCCTTTTTCATATTCAACCCGTGGCATGACAGAAGCTGTGGCGCTTGGGTCCTGACAAAATCAACAATCTCTCCCGCTGCCGGATTGACGAACGTCTTATCGGCAACCACCACGGTTGGAACCGTCTCGTATCCATTTGTGGCCGACCGCACTGCCTCGCGTCCTTCACGATCCTCCCAGATATTTACTTCATGCGCCAGTATTCCCGCTCGGCGAAGATCCCGGCGCAATTGAACGCAAAATGGGCACCCAGGCCGCCAGTACAACGTTATTTCCTTAGCCTTCGAATCAGTCATATCTCTTGGAGCGCCCTAGGGTGCACGGTCTATTCCACCGAATCCGGCTTCTCGCGCATATGGTGCGCGCCTTTGAGGACAGCTCCGGTCACCTCGCCCCGGTTGCGCAATCGTGTTCATTAGGAAGCTGGAGCCGCTACGAGCTGTGCCATCAGCGCATCGAGAGTAGTGGCCATCACGTCGGGAGACCGAAAAGCGCGAGGAAAGTTCCTACCGGACCTGTTCACCCAAGCTGTCAGTAGACCTGCAGCCGATGCTCCGGCGAGATCCCAGGGATGAGAAGCCACCATCGCGACGCGGTTTGAGGGAACTCCCAGCCGTGTGATAGCAAAGTCATAAGGCTCGTGACAAGGCTTCCATCGCTGGGTAATCTCGACCGACAAGATTTGATCTTGAGAGACGCTAAGCCCAGCGCCTGCAAAGAGATTGGTAGCAACTTGCCCGCTTCCGTTCGTGAGGGCTAGGTAGGGCGTTTGCTGCTCCTGAAGTATCCGAAGGGCTGGCACTACATCGGGGTGCGCCGGAATGCGAGCAAATTCCTGTAAGATCGCTACGGCCGCCTCGTCGTCAAGGTGGCACTCAAGTCGGCCCGCCACCTCGTCAAGAGCATCTCTCGCAAGCTCGGGGAAGGCCGCGAAACGTCCTGCTGCACCTGCAGCGATTCCATCCCGGAGCAATACCGCAAACCACCAGTCCAAAGCATAAGGAGGAAACCCACGGTCCACGAAGAAGCTCGCTAGTGCGCGCAAATCGAACAGTGTTTCGTTTACGTCAAAAATTACCGCAAGCGGCCGCAACATCGCGTCGCCATCCTCCATCGGCACGTCATTAGTAACCTCTGCCACCACGCTCCTCTATCCTCGGTCCACATCGGCGCATTCAGGAACCGGAACTGACCCTCCGACCTCCTGGCATCCAACCTTCGTTGAGCACCAACTGTATCCTTGTTGAACCCGAATGCCTGCAGCCCGGCGGTTCTCGTAGGATGCTCTACAGCTCAGAATACCAACCAAATAGAATGAGATCTTTGACTTGGTCCCAGAGCTCCAAGGCATTAGGTGAGGAAAGCTGAAGGATAATCACCGGTCCAATACTTGGACGAGCAAAATGCAGGATCGATGTCCAAACGTATCGACCGGTGAGTTCAAGGGCGTAATCGGTCTCTGTCCGGATCTCAGAACTACGACTAGGCCAAAGACTGCCTTTGTGAAGTCGACATACAGGCAAGCCCACGCGAGTGAGGCGTTCCTTGCAAACCCAACGGCGTCTCAATGTTCTAGCCGACTGCCTGGATCTCGGTCGAAGAACCCTCCAGGAAACGTAGCGTAGTGGACCTACGGCGTCCTCCCGGTGCCGCAGCCGGATCGCTGCGCCAACGCGACGACCTCCAATAGGTTCCGTACGACCCCGTTCGCACTACGCTAGAAGCTGGTGTCAACAAGTTCGCGTCGGGATTATCAATCATGGGTGCGATAACAATAAATGGCGCGCTCAGACGTTAGTCACCCTGCCCTTCCACTGTGCTAACCCATCTGCCAGCCCTACAATCAAATCAAGAGACAGGATCGAATCAGAAATCCAGGTCAGAACTCATGATCCGCCTCTGGCCGGATACTCTCTCTCGAGAGAGAACACGATAGCGTTCAAGAGATCTTCGATTCGCGGGCGAGCGGCTGGGATTGAGTTACCCGTAACCGCGAAGACCGTACCATCCGGGCGAACCGGCTACACTCCTGGTTCGTCAAATAACTCCGGTTCCGCAGCTTTGATACCTTTCGAGATGTAGAGACCCCCGAAGGCTCCACTACCAGAGACTCCGGCACTTCCTAGGCCTGGCTCTCGCTGGCCAGCCATCGTGAATTAGTCGTTCGGCTGCGTCATCTCACCTATCTGTTGCCCACGACACACCTCAGCGCTACACCACGCACTGACTCGTTTTTCCTCTCTCAAGTCGACATCAAACCGTCAGAGAGCAAATGCTCCTTGGTTTCTCATTCATATCGCCCTGTTTGCCAGCAAACTGGATCGGATTATCTATACCTAGCATTCACAATACAGGTAGGATAGTGGGAGGAAACTGCCCCATCCTGCTCCCATCAAACCGGACCCCTACCTCTCGATTCATCCGGCCTCCTGCTCATAGCTGTCTTGTTTCAGTTCATCCCATTACTGGGTTGGTAGTCTCATCACATCCCATTCACCTGAGGCGAGGGCCTCGAGATGTTCACATGCTAGAGTCGATCAAATGAGAAGGTCGCGTGCCATACCCGTTTCAGACGCATCGCATTCAAAAACCTCGATAGGTTTTCTTGCAGCCACGGCGCTTGGCATGGGAGGTATGCTTGGTGCGGGTTTGTACACGCTGTTAGGATTGGCAGCAACCAGTACCGGCCCTTATCTACCTGTAGCATTTGTTATAGGAGGGGTGGTCTCAGCACTTTCAGTCTATTCCTATGCACGTTTAGGCTCAAGATTTCCAAGCCGAGGGGGTGCTGCTCACTTCATTGTCCAGGAGTATGGAAACGGGACCATTGCAGGTGGCCTTAATATCTTTCAGTATTTAGGCTATTTAATTGCAACGTCTCTTTACGCTACAGGGTTTGCTGAGTATGTCGGCGCATTAATGGGAGATACAGTGCCGCCGTGGGCTGCGAAGGTATTTGCCGCTGCGATCGTTCTAGCTTTCCTGGCCGTGAATATTATTGGTTCTAGACTCGTAGGTCATGCGGAAATATTCATCGTAACAATTGAGATCGTAATACTGATCGGCCTAGTGCTAGTTGGACTACACGATGCTCGACCCGCTCGCCTCATCAGCGGTGGAGGCCAAGGCACGCTTGGGATTATCACGGGAGCGGCCGTTCTCTACGTTACGTATGAGGGTTTCGGCGTAGTGACTAACGCATCTAACCGG
>NZ_DAHVNP010000006.1 GCF_027319265.1 Ferrimicrobium sp.
ACTCCCTGGAGTAAGGGTCATCGTTCCCAAACTCATCGGCAATACCACCCGCGCCATTGCAAACAAGAGTGAGCAACCATCGGCTCCAAAGCGTCAATGGGATGAGGAGAGTTTCTTTGCCGACCTTGGCGAACGCAGTGATCCCGCCTGCGTTGCGCTCTGCCGCGAGATCCTTGAATGGACACGAGTCCAGGGTGTCCGAGTGGTCTATGGTAACGGCAAGAGAGATGGTTCAATGATTCTCGTCGCTGGGCCACCACCGAATGGTTATGTCTTCGCGTCAATCTGGACCTACGGGAAGATCGAGATCGACCTACAGTACGTGAAGCGCTCCCCAGTGTTCGAGGAAGACGAGGCTCGTCGAGAGGTGATCCGTAAATTCAATAAGATCCCAGGTGTCTCAATTGACGAAGCCAGCCACAGCCTACGTCCGACTCTTCCGCTAGCTTTGTTCGTCGACGACCCTGCGCGACGGGAACTCTTTGCAATCCTGTCCTGGATGACAGAGCGTCTGCGATTGGGAGTCGTGTCGTGATCGAGCAGTCATAAGGACGTGCCAGCACTCGGCCGACGGGATGATAGAACTAGCGGCTCAGGGAAAGGTACATGATTGGCTACCGAAGAAGCATTTGCGTGACTGAAGTTCGTGAGCGTGCGCATAAGATCGGGCCATTCGATTGGGCGCGTAGTGGCTACTCTTGTGTCTCGGCTCACTCGTTCCGCTGAGGATCCAACACCCCAGCCAGTCGATCCACCGCACCTCTTAGAGCCTCGTGTCCGAGGTGGGCATATACCTCGTCGGTGATCCGGGTGGAGCTATGGCCGAGCACACGAGATACCTCAGGTAGTGGGGTTCCAGCCGCCAGCATCAAGGAGGCCGCAGCGTGGCGTAACTCATGGACATGGCGTTTACCAAGACCTGCTCGTGCTGCAAAGGCCTGGAAGGCATGTGAAGTGTTATCCGGGTCAAGGGGGCGACCAAAGTGTGAGGTGAACAGATACTCGCTCGTTGGAGTAAAGCCCAACTCTGTCAGCTTCTCATGCTCTTGGCGTTGGATTACTCGATGCTCCTGGAGTGCGCTAACGAGAAAGGCGGGAAGCGGCACGGTACGATTCGAGCGGGCGGTCTTGGTTGGTCCCTCGATCACCTTGGCGCCGGACTTCACTCGCGCACGCGAGATGGTGAGTGTCTTTGCTGTCAAGTCAAGATCGCTCCATCTAAGAGCCAGTGCCTCTCCACGTCTGAGACCCAAAGAGAGAAGTACGAGCCAGAGGACACCGAGTCGGTCGTCCTTGGCGGCACTGAGGAGTCGCCTCGCCTCCTCAACACTGAGAGCCTCGGGTTCCCGTCGCTCTAACTTGATCGGCCTCGCATGATCACAGGGGTTTGCCGGGATCAATCGCCAGCCAACGGCTGCCTTGCAGGCTTGGGAGAGTACGACCCGGATGAGACGACGTGAACGAGGTGACAGACCGGACTCGGCGAGTTGATCCACGAAGCGATCGACCATCGCCGGCGTGAGCCGTTCGATACGGAGAGGTCCCAACCTCTTGGTGATATGCCTTGTGGCCCACTCGTACTGAACCAAGGTGGAGCCAGCGATATCGCCCCCATGGGTTGTGAGCCATCGGGTGAGCAACATGTCAATAGTCGTTGTTGCATTCTCAGTGACCCCGGCATCTCGGATACCGCGAAACTTCGCCAGTGCGGCTTCTGCCTCTGCCTTGGTGCGACATCGCTTTGATCGGGTGATGACTTTACCGTCGGGTCCGGTCCACTTCAAGAGGGCACGCCACTGGTCGCCATAGCGATAGATGCTGCCTTGGCCAAGC